>JAEZFH010000267.1 GCA_023437885.1 Bacillota bacterium
GGGCATTGATTAAGCTTGCTTGAATCAATGCCCTGAATTCCATGGATAAGTGTAACGTGAGCGAAGGCCGAAGAGCCTGAGCTTATAATCTGCGATAAGCAGATTGGTCCGAGTGGTGATCTGTATAAGCAGATTAAGCCATGAAGGCTGCCGGTCTGCCAAAGAAGAAGCCAAGGGGATTTTGTGCAGCTTGAATGCCTTGATATTAAACCGTGTACAATCTGTGTGCGATGGATGAGATGAGAGCTGCTTAAAAAGGTCATAATAGGTCATTATAGAAGGAAAGGCGCAGGTACTGGTATGGACAGACGGTTTAAATTGGCGGTTATCGGCGGAGCTGCCGGTGTTATCATTATTTTAATATTAATAGGATCATGGGTGATACAGAAGCTGACTCCCAGCGATGAAGTTATGTCTCTGGAAGAATATTACGGAGTAAAGGATTCGGAAGTATTAATCGTGCTGCAGGATGAGATTTATGATACCAGGGGAGTATTAATCGATGGTTCTGTCTTCGTGGACTATGATACTGTGGTTCAGCAGTTTAACCACAGATTTTATTGGGATTCCAATGAAAATATATTGACCTATACGACACCGAATGAAATCATACAGACGGAAGCCAACAGCAAAAGTTATACAGTTACCAAAAGTATGATCAAGACGGATATGGAAACACAGATACCGATCGCATACATATTTGCAGATCGTGTTTATGTTTCCTTGGATTTCGTTAAAAAATATTCTGACATTACGTATCAGTATTACGAGAACCCCAGCCGTGCGGTAATTCAATATAAATGGGGGGAATATCTGTTTACGCAGGTTCTAAAGGATACCCAGCTGAGAACCGAACCGGATATCAAGAGTCCCATAGTGGCAGAGCTTCCTTCTGGAACAAGCCTGATGTTTGTCGATACGGAGGAGGTGCCCAGGAAAGGATTTATCAAGGTTATAACAGAGGATGGAATCAAAGGATATGTTAAATCCAGGAATACCAAAGAATCCTCCTATCAAACCGTCGGCAGCAGCTATCAGGAGCCGGAATATACTTCCCAGACAAGGCCGGGATCCGTCAATCTGGTGTTCCATCAGGTGTTTAATACGGATGCCGCGGATAATCTCGGCGGTTTAATTGCCCAGACGAAGGGGGTAAATGTGGTATCCCCTACCTGGTTCAGTGTTAATGATGTTTCCGGTACCATCTCCTCCCTGGCAACAGAGAAATATGTAACAAGGGCTAAGGAGCTGGGATTGGAGGTATGGGCTCTTGTTGATGATTTTAATACGGAGATCAGCATGTACGAACTTCTGTCCCACACCTCACGAAGAGAAAATCTGTCCAATGAGTTGGTTCAGGCAGCACTGGATTATAAACTTAACGGAATTAATGTCGATTTTGAGAAGATATCTAAGGATACCGGAGTGCATTATATCCAGTTTCTAAGGGAACTGTCTGTAAAGTGCAGAAACAACGGTATTGTTCTGTCTGTTGATAATTATGTTCCAACCCCCTATACGGCTCATTATGACAGGGAGGAGCAGGGGAAAATTGTAGACTATGTTATTGTAATGGCATATGATGAATTCTACGCAGGCTCTGAGGTGGCAGGACCGGTTGCTTCCTTGGGCTTTGTAACGGATGCAGTTAATAATATACTGGAGCTGGTGCCCAAGGAAAAAACCATCATTGCGATTCCCTTCTATACCCGTTTGTGGAAGGAGGTTCCGGGGGGTGAGGTAAGCTCGGAGAGCTTTGCCATGACGCCCGCCGCAAAGCTTCTGGAGGAAAATGGAGCAGAGGCGAAGTGGAGTGACTCCTACGGCTGCTATTACGCCGAGTATGAGAAGGACGGAGCAAATTATAAAATGTGGCTTGAGGATGAAAAATCCATCGAAGAAAAGATGAAGGTTATCTATGATGCCGATGTGGCCGGAATTGCGGCTTGGAAACTCGGACTGGAGAAAGAAAGTATCTGGAATATTATTAAGCCTTACCTAAAATAAATTAGTATAGGAATATCCAAGAGATAACATCCAATTCTTTTGCAAGGCTTTTAACGCTGCAATATTCCTTAATAAAAAAAGCGGATGTTATATCTTGATCATTCCTTAGAATAGTACGATTATTCATTTCATAAGATATAAAGAAACTAATTCGGGAAGTAATACGATGAAAAGATATTTTAATATTATATTCCTGCTCTTTATATGCATTGCCTGTATCCTTTCCTCGGAAACCTCGGTTAAGGTAATGAAAAATATGAATGAAGTGAGTGCGGATTCGGCCGGGAAGAAGCCGATTATTATTGTAATTGATCCGGGACACGGAGGCAGAGACCCGGGGAAGATCGGTGTAAATAATGCTCTGGAGAAGGATGTTAATTTAAGCATTTCCTTAAAGCTCAAGGATCTGCTGGCTCAGAATGATATACAGGTTATTATGACCAGGGAAGAGGATGTTGGCCTGTATTCGGAAAGTGATTCTAACAAAAAACGGGCTGATCTGAATGCAAGGGTTGCAATAATTAAAGAAAGTAAAGCGGATCTTGCCATTAGTGTCCACCAGAACAGCTTTACGGAGGAATATGTTAAAGGGGCCCAGGTGTTCTATTATTCTGGTTCAGAGCAGGGAAAACAGCTGGCTCAGATAATGCAGGAGCAGATAGTAGAAACCATTGCGGACGGGAATCACCGCAAGTCCAAACCCAACAGTAATTATTTCATGCTTCAAAAAGCGGAGTGCCCTCTGGTAATTGTCGAATGTGGATATATGTCCAATATCCGGGAATCCGCATTGCTGATCGATGAGAATTACCAGGAAAAAATGGCCTATGCAATTCATCTGGCAATCATGCGCTATATTCATGAGTCAGGGCTTACCAGAGAACTTTTGCAGGTCCGGGCTCAGTATTTGCTTTTATAAATTTATATGATATAATGAACGCGTAGTGAGGAATTGCAAGCTTGCTTGCGAATTCCGATTGGAGCAACAAGATCATGAACACGTCTTATGTTCATGATATAATGAACGCGGAACGAGCATGACCAACTCTGCTTGAAGTATGTAATTCAAGCAGGGGGTCATAATATGTTATAAATTCATGGAATCATAGGAAGCGGCAAAGGAAATACCGCAAGGAGTAAGTTTTTTGATGAATACGATTATTATTAAAGTAGATGAACATAATCTGAGGACGGAGGATATGGAGGCTGCAGCCGGAATACTTCGTGAGGGAGGTCTGGTAGCGTTTCCCACTGAGACGGTATACGGTCTGGGAGCAAATGCTTTGGATTCTTCCGCCGCCAGGAAAATATATGAGGCAAAGGGCAGACCCTCGGATAATCCCCTGATTGTTCACATCTCGGAGGTTGAGGATCTTGAAATTCTTGCCAGGGAGATACCGGATAAAGCATATCAGCTGGCAAATGTGTTCTGGCCGGGGCCGTTAACGATTATTTTAAAGAAGAAGGATCGTGTTCCTTATGGAACCACAGGAGGCTTGGATACCGTAGCAATCCGACTTCCGGCAAATCAGATTGCACGGAGTCTTATTGCTGCTTCCGGAGTCTATGTTGCAGCGCCCAGTGCCAATCTCTCGGGCAAACCGAGTCCAACTAAGGCAGAGCATGTTATTAAGGATATGAGCGGAAAGATAGATATGATCATTGACGGAGGGATGGCAACCCTGGGATTGGAATCTACCATTATCGACTTGTCCGGCAAGCTTCCTGTGATCCTGCGGCCGGGCTGCATCACCAGGGCTATGCTGGAGAATGTAATCGGAGAGGTTGAGATCGATCCTGCTGTCTTAAACCGGGAGCCGGATCCTTTGATAGCACCTAAGGCACCCGGCATGAAATACCGCCATTATGCTCCGGAAGGAAAATTAACCATATATGAGGGGGAGACCGCATTGGTGGTGAATGCGATCAATCAAAAAGCGAAGGAAAAACAGGATTGCGGTAAATGTGTGGGGGTAATTGCTACCGACGAAACCAAAGCCATGTACCGGTATGGGACTGTAA
>JAEZFH010000272.1 GCA_023437885.1 Bacillota bacterium
GCCTTTCGCTCCAAAGACGGTTAAGGTGGAGGTCTGGTTCTTTGTCAGGGTAACATTCTCTTTCATGCAGATGACATTGACCTTGCATCTTAATCTTTGACCGCCGACATAAGCGGTTATGGTGGCAGAGCCGGGAGCGTTGGCAAAAACTTTACCGCTGCCGGATACGCTTGCTACCCGGCTGTCACTGGTATACCAGGACACCTTGCCGGATGTCCCGCGAACCCGGATTGTCTTATAATGATCCAGCTCCAAAGTCAGGTTTGTATCGCTTAAGTATATGTTTCCAGCAGCTTTTGCTGTTGTGATATCATTCGTAAAAAGGATGGATGAAAATGTAACTATACTAAAAATTAGTATAAAGGAAAAAAACTTTTGTGTTTTTTTCAACAGAGATCGCCTCCTTATGTTGTGTGACCTATAAAAGGTATGTACGGGTAACAGAATCAATGAGCATGAGGGCAGTACCCGTATGCACATGATATCTCTATTATAGAGGAAATCCCGGAGGGGGTCATTATAGAATTATTGGCAGTAAAGTAGCCAGGATATGACTGGTTTTGAATTAACAGGCAGGAAAAATAGCGATTTCTCCAAAAGTTCTTGACTTGGAGCTAACTCCATATGCTAGACTAACATTCAAAACGGTAAATCAAACGGATGTTCCGAGATACCATTTGAAACAAGCAGATAAGCTAATGAAAGTTGAAGTAACCATATTCAGAAAGCCTATTTCATAGGGAAGCCTGCCCGGTGGTTATGAAGCGTGAGCGTATTAATGAAGCAAAAAGGGAGGATGTATTATGAGTAAAAAGTATTAATATTATCAGCCAGCCCCAGAAAGCCAGGCAATTCCGATCTGCTGTGCGATCAATACGGAAAAGCAGGTGGGAGCAAATGGTTTCTCCTTACAAAAGGTGTATTACCAAAATTATGCCCAGAGACATGGTAAGGCTTCTGAGTGTATTGACTGTAAACAATGTGAGGAGCATTGTCCGCAGCATATTAAGATTACGAGCTGGCTGAAAGAGGTATCCGGAGTATTTGAAGATTAGTATTGCATTATACTGTATTTTCCCAGGTGCAAAGAACATTAAAAATACAGAATGCTGTCCCGCAATCAGGCAGGGACAGCATTTTCATGCAGTAATGAGAGGGACGGTCGATAGAGGTGCTTCAAGAGATATGATAGAAGCTCCATGAAGTATTTTACTTATAGGTAACTGCCGCACCGTCAGACAACCGGAATATCATATGTGCCATGTCCTCAACGGATATGTCAAAATCAGAGATGATCCATTCTTTAATTATATTCAGGCAGCCCATTGTAAGGAAATGAAATACATACTCTGAGATCTTTTCGGAACATTTCAGATTAATCGTTATCTTCAGCTTTTTCATCGAGTAGGCGATAAAGTTCGTCTGAAAATTGAAATTCTCCTGCCGGCATAACAGGGTACGGAAGATATCCTTATTATTTTTAATGTAAGTAAGCAGCTCTTGCAGATATCGTACGCTACTGGTGTCGGAAGATATTTTGTCCATATGCTCCTCGGCGTGAAGCAGCAAATCCTTTTCGATTTCTCCTAGTAGCGCATACTGGTCACTATAGTAGAGATAAAAGGTGGAACGGTTAATATCGGCATTTTCACACAGCTCCTTGATCGTAATTTTGTTGATTGGTTTTGAGTGCATTAAATCGATCAGGCTATTTTTCAATAAGGTCTTTGTCAGTTTCACTCTTTGATTTTCTCTTCCACTCATAATGATTACCTCCCTGATTTCCAATTTAAAGTCAAATGGCGTATTCACAACACTTAAACTAAAAATGTCCTATCTAAAACATATCAAACACAACTGGTGGTTGTAAGATAAACACTGTGTCAGTATTATAAATCTATGGAAAGCAAGATACAAGAGGCATCTCATAAAACCAGCCTTCAACTCAGGCATATTTTCATAAAAATGGATGGAAAGGAGCATGGGAATGAACAGACAGAGGGTTTTCTTAACGGGAGCTACCGGTGGGATGGGTTTTATAGGCTTGAATGAATTGCTGAAGGATACCGACCTACAGGATATTACTATTTTGGTACTTGATACGGAGAAAGACAGGAGAAAGCTAAAAGGTTACGAAAACAGAGAGGGGCTTACCATCCATTGGGGGGATCTCACGAATTATAATGATGTATATGAATGTGTGAAAAATGCAGATATCATCTTACATGTAGCAGCATTCGTTTCTCCGGCGGCAGACTATCACCCGGAGCTTGCGATGAGAATCAATTATGGTTCGATGAGAAATATATTGCAGGCAATTGCAGAGCAAGAACGGATGGAGCAGGTAAGGCTGGTATCCATCGGTACGGTTGCCGAGACCGGAGACCGCATGCCTCCAATTCATTGGGGAAGAGTGGGCGACCCAATCAAACCCAGTATTTTTGATTACTATGCGGTATCTAAGATTGCTGCCGAACGGCTAATGATTGAAGCGGGCTTAACCCATTGGGTCAGTCTGCGCCAGACCGGCATCATCGGACCGGCGATGAGTAAAATCATGGATGCCATCATATTCCATAACTGTTTGGATAATGTGCTGGAGTATGTCTCAGACCGGGATTCCGGGATATTGTTGAGAAATCTTTGCCGGAAGCATTATACTGGGGAACTGCCGAGGGATTTTTGGGGACATATCTATAACATCGGCGGCGGTGAAAGCTGCAGAGTGGATACTTACTCCATGTTTAAGCAGCTATACGAAGCCCTCGGTTTTACAAATCTAAAATATATAATAAATCCAAAATGGTATGCTACACGTAATTTTCATGGACAGTATTATTTGGATTCTGACAAGCTGGAGGAATACTTGAATTTCAGGCATGATTCCATGCAATATTTTTATGAGGAATATCTTAGAAACCTGGGCAGGACAGCGATGGTATCCAGAGTCATCTGCAAACTGCCCGGAGGACAGAGGATCATGGGAAGCTTCTTAAAGAGGGTTTTTCTTAAGGCAGCAAGAACAGAACACGGAACAGTGAGGTTCCTTGAGAACGATATGGAGGAGTATATTGATGCCTATTGGGGAAGCAAGAAGAATTGGGAGGATATTCCGCCGGATATCAATCAGTTCAAGCATTTTAAGGATTGGGACAGAGTTATTCGGCTGGACCATGGCTATGATGAAACAAAGCCGGAGAGGGAATTATCGCTTGAGGATCTGAGGGGAGCGGCGGTATTTCGCGGAGGGGAATGCAGGTCTGATACGATGAAGACAGGCAATTGGACCACGAAATTAGAATTTACCTGTGCCTTCGGTCATGATTTTATGGCCAGTCCGCGGCTGGTTTTAGAGGGCGGGCACTGGTGTCCGGTTTGTGAAAGGAAAAGCTGGAATTATTCTGCACGGGCAAAGGTGGATCCTTTCTTTGCACAGGTATGGAAGCCTCTACATTCGGAGGAGGAAGAGCGGGAGTATGTGAAAATTGTATCGGAGCTGGAGGTTATACAGGAAGAAGGGAAATAGAATATTATTTGATTGAAAACTTACGGGAACTATATTAAGATAACCTTATGCAGCAATTCTTTGACGCCGAAGCTGGTCTTCAAGTACAACAGGAAAAGGGATCGTGTGGGTTGAGGCAGAAGGGAGCTATAGATGAATAATATTATGAAATACCTGGATTGGCGCGGAGATTTGAGTTTTGCGCAGGACCCCTTAAATGAGGTAGATAATTTGATTTTATCTACCTTATCCTATATTGAATATGATGGGATCGTACCTTTCAAGATACAGGAGGGGAGTGTTGTACTGTCAGAGATCGCCCAGATTGCCTATGATGCCATAGATTTTGAGGATCCCCATACCAAAAACCCGTTTTTTGAACGTATTCCCGAGCTGCTGCTGAAAGCAGCAGGAACAAACCGCTTCGGGAGCTTGCGGTTATCCTGTTACATCAACCGACTTAATTATGATAATTCAGAACAGTTTTCAGCGGTTGTTTTTACAATTCATGAACAGCTGCATTATATTGCGTTTCGGGGAACGGATGATAATCTGATCGGATGGAAAGAGGATTTCCAGATGAGCTTTATGGATGAGGTTCAGGCTCAAAGGGATGCGGTGGAATATTCAAGATATCTGTTGAAGGACCTGGAAGGAGAGATTTATCTGGGGGGACATTCCAAGGGAGGGAATCTGGCTGTGTATGTTGCAGCATCCCTGGAAGAGCTGCAGCACCGGCTTCTTGCTGTATACAACAATGACGGCCCGGGCTTCCAGGAGAATTTCCTGAAAAGCCAAGGCTATCATAATATTCTTCCTAAGATTCATACCTATATTCCAAAATCTTCCGTAATCGGAATGCTGATGGAGCATTTGGAGGACTATGTGGTAGTAAACAGCAACCAGAAGGGTATTATGCAGCACAATGCATTTTCCTGGGAAGTGCTTGGCAGGCATTTTGTATATAAATCAGTATTAGAAAGGTCCAGTATCTTTCTCAATCAGGCACTTCGCCAATGGCTGAATCAGGTCACAATAGAGGAACGCGCTGTCTTTGTGGAAGGATTGTTCGAGATAATCCATGCCTCCGGTTTGAGCACTATCAGTGGTATTACATCGGAAAAACGCATTGCAGTCAATGGGATGATCAAGGCTTATAATAATATGAGTCCTGAGACAAAGAAATTTATGAATAAGCTTATTTTTAAATTTATTGAGGAAGGGCAGAAGGTATTAATGCAAACCATTGAAGAAGAGATTAATATCGGACGGCTTCAAATGAATGGAAGAGTTGTAAGGAGAAGAGGAAAGGGATATATTAAATTGAAGCGTTAAGACAGTATTATATGCATGAAGCGAAGCCGGAAGGCTTGCTTCATGCATATAAAAATGGTGGAGTACCAATCAAACTGAGGGTTGAGTCAGACTAAAGGTTGAGTCAGACTAAAGGTTGAATCAGGCTAAAGGTTGAATCAAACGGAGGATTGAATCAATTTGTGGATTGAGGCAAAACAGTCAGCTTCGGATGTTTAGCATGCTTTAGCAGAAGGAACCTCCGCCGCATAAGGAAAGGATTAAAATAAGAGGAAGAATTCCTTCTAATCCGTTATCACAGCTGTTGCATCCGTTGTTTCCCAGACAGCCTCCGAGGGAGCTGCCATTGCCACCGCATAAGGTAAGTAAAAGAATAAGCATCATTGGATTAAGTCCGTTGTCGTTTCCGTTATTTCTGCAGCAGGAAGAAGATGATAAATCACTCATAATTGAGCCTCCTAATAAATATTTTTTATACTTTATCATATGCGGGGCGTCAACATATTTACATATATCAATGTGACATAGTCACGATGCAGAAATAAGGGAGGGTCAAGCCTTGCCGGGGGATACTTATAGCCCGGCATTAAATATGGATACCGTGTAACAGAACGGCAGAGTTATAAGCATTCCCCATTAAGTATGGGTGAACGGTAATCAAAACAGTATCCGATGAATGTAACAGCAGGAGTAAAATACATCATTTGCGAGGAGGATTATTATGGAGTATGGAGTACAGATCTTTGGCTGCTTGGCGGAATGCAAGAAGAACCCGGATGTTTTTTTCAGAACCTTGTCAGAGGCTGGCTATAAGCAGATTGAACCCTGCGTGCTATTTGACGATCCGGCAGAAATGGCTGAAAATGCAAGGTTAAGCGGCAACGAATTCATGATGAGGCTGTCGGAGACCATATGGAAACCGGAAGAGCTGCCCCGGTATATCGAGATCATGGAGAGGTATGGTTTGGAGTTATCCTCGGTTCATGTATTTGTAAGTGATATGCTTGCGGCAGCAGACCGGATGGTCGAGGCAGCGAAAAAGAATAAAATCAGTGCTTACGTTGTAAACTGCAATCAGCAGACCATTGTATCGGAATATCGGGAATTTGCCGGGGAATGCAGCCGCCTGTCCGGTATTTTCAATGAACATGGAATAGAACTTTGGATTCATAACAACGGCACGGAGATAAAGAACAGGGTGGAACATAACGGAAGGAAGGTGCCGATATTGTCTGCAATATTGGAGCTTTGCAGGGAGGATCGTGTCGGGGCTCAAATCGATGTTGGATGGGTATTGTATGGCGGAATTGACCCGGCAGCTTACCTGCTTGAAATGAAGGATTATGTTCGGTCTGTGCATTTTAAGGATTTGAAGAAGGATTTTGCGTCCAGGGCCGACGGTGATATCTTTGCCTGTCTGGGTGAGGGTGCTCTGGAGGTTTCGGATATTATGGACTGCGTCCCGCAGTTGGGAGCAGGTACCACAGTCCTTGTTGATCAGGATGCCAGTGATATGGATATTATGGAAGATATGAGAAAGTCCTATCAGGTGCTAAGGAGTGCCCGGTAACAGAGGATTGGCTTGTTGCTGTTCACAGTCATCAATGATTTACGTGTGAGAAAGGCTGCCTTACTTTTCTCACATTGTGACAAGAGGGCTATGAATAGTAACAATGGCATTTGATAAAAAAGTCAGTCTGGACGAAGAATAGGTTTTACACTAAATTGAAATTATGCTTCGGGGTGTAATCGCAGGGATATTTAACCTGCTTTTACACCCCGATTTAATAATATGAGATTATTGAGATTATTACAGTGTTTTGAAAATTTCCGGAGGTTCTTTGATCTTATCAATAAAGCCTTTCTTTAATTGTTCGTTCGAGTTCAGATATCCCTGCATACAGGTAAATAGCAGCATTCTACGGTAGTTGAGGAAGGTATCAATCTGGGTCAGCCAGAAATCGTCCAGATGGTTTTCTGACTCATAACCGTTTAAAAACTCATCAAAATATCTTTTTATGGGTTCCTTGTCATAGACATCGCCAAACATACCGCCGGATTTATCGAATAGAATTCCCTGAACCGGAACAATAATGTCCTGTACGAAGAACTGGCAGAAGGAACAATCAAAATCAATCAAGGTAATATGTGAAGCTTTTGCTATAATATTACGCTGATGGTTATCGTTATGAATGAAGCCGTAGCAGCTGCGATTCTTTGGAAGCTTATCGAGGATACCGCACATTTCCATCCATTTGGTTTTTACAAATTCTTCTTTACACCATTCGGTGAAGAAATTTATTTCGTCCTGATACCCATATTCGGAGGGCTTACTATTAAAGTTTTTCCAGGTATCATATTCCTTGGTAACCCGGTGCGATTTGCCGATTACTTTACCCCAATGATAGCTTAGCTTTGTCGTAAGCTGATCTGTCTTGGGGCTTTCCCCTTCGTAAAAATTCATGGAATAGGCAACGAAAATATGATTTCCGTTTTCCTGGGTCATATAGAGCTCATGTGAACTGCTCTCTACCGGGTATGCGATCGCAATACCCTGGGAACCCAGGAAATTGACGAATTTTAAGCGTTCTTCCAATCCCTTTAAATCCGCTTCTGCAGGCTTATCCATTGCAAGAAGCTTAAGTACCATTTTCCTGCCGTTCCGATCATAGGAATAGGCAATTCCGTCTGAATCCTCGCGCCCACCACCTAAATAAGTGAGATCAGCAGCTGTTGTTTGATAAGTAAGGCACATCTGTGCCAATACGTTTGAAGGAACTTCAATCATTCTTTCATGCCTCCTGCTTTCGGAGGTGTTGACCTCCTGTATTTAGAAGCGTTGGCCTCCATTATTTGAATCGTTTCTATGGCAATTATGTAAGTTTTTTGGTCAACCTTCATTATATAGCAATGAATGGAAAAAATAAAGTGCAAAAATGATACCTAACTCATTTGAAAAAGAATAAGCCGGAGGAATTAATCGATGATGGAAGCTTGCGGTCAATCCGACCAATGATGAGATTAAGGAACAAAATATAAATATACCGGAGAAAACCGGTAAAACAGTCACCAGTTTCCTTCATTATGAATAGAAATACTAGAGGAACGAAGAATGAGGAAAGCATATAAATTTAAAAAAAGGCAAGCAGGACAGTCGCTGAGGTTTGCATACCGGCGGATCGGCTGGAACTGACCTGCCAAAGGAAGGATGGTATTGGATGAGTAAAAAAAA
>JAEZFH010000277.1 GCA_023437885.1 Bacillota bacterium
ATGAAATCCGCGGCGATACCTATGACCGAATAATGCAAAATATAGAAGGTGCCACAGCTGACAATATTTGCTTTTACAAGGCGATTAACAGAATCAACAAAAACACGATAGAAGATGTCTGTAGGACTGCCAAGCGAATGAAGAATGTGCGTGCAGTATCCTTTAACTTTCACACGCCCTACCCGGAAACCAAAGAGCTTGCGCTGACAGCAGAAGAAAAGAAAATCTGCTGCGATACCATTTCCCGAATGATGGATAAAGGAGCTCCAGTTTTCAATTTGAAAAGTGCTTTTCCATATCTCATTGAAAATCGTTTCCCGGTACCATGCCATCAGTGTGTGGTGATGGAAAATGGAAAACTCAGCGTTTGCGGACGATGCATAGATGTGCCGGGATTATGCAAAAAATGTGGATATTTTTTTGTGGCGGAATATACGCTTTTGTTTAGAGGAAATGTTAGGATTATAGCGGAGATGTTAAAAACATATCTTAAATATATATAGGTGGATTATGAGCGTTTTGACGACACTAACCCGTATGTGGCTGACGAGGTCATTCCGGTCTTTTCAATTTAAAAATGAATATGATACTAAATTAGCTTTTGGTGAATGTGAAGGGCTGGGATTATATGTACATATCCCTTTTTGCAGACAGCTCTGTTTGTTCTGCCCTTATTGCAAGGAACTCTATAATGAAGAGGCTTGCAACGAGTATATCAATCATTTAATTCAGGAAATTCATATGGTTGGTTCCGGGCTCAAAGAAAAAAAGCGAGTGACCAGTCTGTATTTCGGCGGAGGAACGCCGGCCCTTGCTGCCGGGAAAATTGGCGAAATCGTTTCTGTCATTCAAGAATACTTCATCATTACCGAGGGAATTGGAATTGAGTTACATCCGGACAATGTAACTCAGGAAATACTCACGCTTCTTCGCTCAGCAGGTGTGGATAAAATCAGCATAGGGATTCAATCATTTGGAGAAAAATACCTTTCAATCCTTGGGAGAAAGAATTTCAATCCTGCACAAATCGCAGCAGCACTAAAAAAGGTTCCGTTTGAAACCGTATCTATGGATTTCATATTTGCACTGCCCGGTCAAACTTTTGAAGACCTGAAAGCAGATATTGAAACTGCATTTTCAATCGGAGCAAATCATGTTGCATTATATCCGTTTATCGACTTTACCTTTACCAATTCTGCTATTAAGCCGATGGAGAAACAGGAAAAGCGAAAACTATTGGATGAAATTACGGTATACTGTCAGACCATGGGTTATGTGCGAGATTCCATTTGGACATTTTCCAATGCGCCAGGTGCAAAATATTCATCCATGACACGAGCCAGCTTCCTTGGGTTTGGCTGTTCTGCAACATCGCTCCTGCGTGATCAATTCAAAATTAATACATTTTCGGCGACGGAATACCAAAAACGGATTTCTAACAATACGCTGCCAACCTCCCTGACCATCCGCTTTACCAAGTTTCAGAGAATGATTTATTATCTTTTTTGGACGGCTTACAGCACAAAGGTTAATTCGAAAGAATTTGAAGATTTCTTTGGAGTGCCCTTGAAAAAGATGTATGGCTTTGAGCTATGGATCGCCAAAAAACTTGGTTTCTTGGTGGAAGAAAGGGGTATCTATCACATGACACTCAAAGGAGCATTTTATTACCACTACTATGAAAATTACTATACTCTGGCATACATAGATAAAATGTGGGGTATCATGCGCCATAAAGCTTTTCCGGAAGAAATCAATATGTGAAGCTTTGAACAATTTTTCATTCTAAGTACGCTCTCATAAATCGTTGAGGGATAGAAGACGATATCCATCTACTAGTAAATATTTCGGTCCGACACAGATTCTCTTACGATAAGTTTGACATCCAGAACGACACTCTGCGTGGGCAGAGTAGGATTGTTCAGATGCTGAAACAGAATGTCTACCGCGAGATGGGCTTTTTTCATGATATCCTGAGAGATGGTAGTCAGCCGGGGGGAGATATAGCGACTCATTGGCAGATTATCAAAGCCGATCATGGAATAATCCTCCGGTATCCGGTAACCACTGTATTTTAATTGATCCATGAATTCAATTGCAGTGTTGTCTGCAGCTATAAAAATAGCGGTCACAGGTTTTTTGAGGGAAACTAATTTCCGTACCGTTTCTTCTGTTTGAAATAGTTCTAATATATGATCTTTGTCTAAGCTTAAGCCGGCATTCTCGATCGTATCTTTAAAGCCCTCTAACCTCTGCTGGATGAGTTGGCTGACACTGGTATGGGGAGAGATAAAAGCAAATTCCCGGTGTCCGTTCTCGATAAAATGTCTGGCAGCCAGACAACCTCCCTTATAGTCATCAATTCCGACATTGATTAACTGTCTGATACTGCTGTAGCTGTCGGTGAAGACAAGAGGTATCTTATTATTTTCCTGTATTTTCTGTATATCTTTATCAAAAGTTCCCAAAAAAACGGCACCTTCGGCATTCCAGGACTGCAAATGCTTTGTCACGTCGGAATATTCGGATATGAAGTGTACCATGGCATTGAACCCGCATTCCTGCACAAGCTGTACGATGCAACCCAGCATAGTGGCATTATAAGGAGATTCTAAAACATTATGCCTTCCCTGTATAATGATGGATATGATTTTTGAGGATTTGGAGGAGAGGCTTCTGGCGGAGGAATTAGGAACATAGCCTAGACGCTGAATAATGGAGTTTATCTTTTCTATATTTTCGTCAGAAACTTCTGCATACTTCTGGTTTACAACACGTGATACAGTCATAACACTTACGCCGGCCTCTCTTGCTATATCTTTTAAAGTTATCATAAATACTCCCTTTCTGAGAACGGTAACACCATCCATTTCTTTCTAATGTCTATATTATATAGAGTAAGAGAGAAGAATACAATAGCATTTTAGCATATTATTGGAGTAAGACGGCATAAATTGTGTACCTAACGGCTATTAACAGTACTAAAATGATAACGATAACAATAAATATAGAATTAAGTAGCAAATGCTGTGGTTTAAATTTGTGCAATAAGTATATATTACGTGTTGATATCAAAATAAAAAGGGAAAATTAATATAAATCATATTGACAGTAATAGATAAAAATGCTAGTATCATATATGTTAACGTTAACAATAAAGCGTTTGTGGAGGAATGAAAAAAGAAGATGGAGTTAGAAAAGAGATACTGGGTACAAAATTCTGTTATCTGCCCAATAGACGCAGGAGATTTTATGACTGGTAATCATAGTGGTGCCGTAGAGGCAGAAGGTATATTGATGCAGGGTGAAAGAAGGAGGTAAGGATGAAAG
>JAEZFH010000294.1 GCA_023437885.1 Bacillota bacterium
GATCAAACTGATCGATTATATTACTGACGTACGAATTAAAAATGCCAAAAAAATTATTACGGAAAATCCGGAAATACTTATCAAGGACGTCGCATTATTGGTTGGTTATAACAGCTGCAGGCATTTCAGCTCTCTTTTTCAAAAAAATGTCGGGATGTATCCATCGAGTTTTCAAAAATCTTTGCTCTCGTAACCTGAGCGCGAGAGTAAAGATTTTGAAAATAGTCCGTTGAAAAGTTTATTGCGCACTGATCCGAACTTTTATAAGAAAATATAATTTGTAAAAGGTTTATTTTATATATCGTTTGAATAGTATCGTTACTCCAAATATCATTCGTTTTTTACAAAAAATCGGGAAGCCTTGAAAAATCAAGACTTCCCAACTATTAAGTGTGAGACGATTCGCATTCTACCCCTCGAAAAAATATTGATAGAATGGGACTTTCCGGCACATCCAAATTTTACGTATTCAAGTGGGTACTCAAATCCATTATGTATAATTAAATAAATACGAATTTGAATATAAATCTTATTTCTTTCTGAAATTCAATAACATCAAAATATCAATAGGGATAAAATAGATACACCAAAATATTTTCTTTTGTTATTTTAGATTTCAAATCACACACTCCTTTTTGAACAATGTTCAATTCTAATATATAAAATTCATTTTACATGTCAAGTAGCTTTATTTATACAAAATATATAATATATTTAATCAGCTTAAATGTGCATATTTTTATATATACTATGACTTCCAATTACGGTTACTCACCACATTTATGTATGGATAAATGGTTACTGGAATTGGATGACCTATATCTTTGATACAGAGGTGAATAAGAGGATTAAAATAACATCCTACACCGAGGATAGGATATATCAGAAACTAGACTGCGAGCCGGATTATTGATGCTCTTTCAGAGATGAATGGAAGCGACGTACTCATGGGTACTCAAATCGACTAAAATGAAAAATCCCCAGAGACCTTGATTTTTCAAGACTTCTGAGGAAATTAATTAAGCGCGAGACGGGATTCGAACCCGCGACCCTCGCCTTGGCAAGGCGATACTCCACCACTGAGCCACTCGCGCATTATGCATTGTGCTTGTTTGGATTTCGTAAGCACATGACATAATATACTATAGATTGGAACAGATGTCAATACCTATGAAAGAAAATTGTAAATTTTTTTTATAATTTATATTATTTATATAATTTAACCAATTGAAATGGTGCAAACATATTCATTGTTCTGAAAGGACTTGCTTTTCAGGGTATCGGATTTGGACAGAGTCACATCAACCCAAAGCTCCTCTGCGGCCAGCAGAAGATTGGCCATCATAACACCCATATCAATCATCTTATTATAATCCAAAGCCTTGGCGATCAGCAGATTCTTCTTCGCAAAGACATGAATCCGGTTTTGGTATACTACAAAGCGCCATGGCTGACTGTTGAAGGCGGAAGGAGCGAGGCGGGCAGCGGAAAGCATCTGCTTGATATCCGGGGTTACCTCTTCCTTGTATACGATGATTTCCTCCTCCGGTAAGCGCTTTGCCGCAGAGCTGTCGCGGGTCAGCTTGGATTTGGTATTGCCGAAGGCCAGTGCCAGGACGTATTTATACTTCATGGTTGCTTTCAGGCCGCTTCCGGGATAGGCTACCAGAAAGCAGGTACCAAGGCCCTTCGAGGTAAGGTACAGATTAACCTGCTGCAGCAGATAACCGGCATTCAGCATGTAATCCTCTTTTTCTTCGGAGGAGATGCATAAGTAATAGGGAGCCTTAACATTGAAAGGACCATAGAAGCCCTGTTTGGCTTCAACATTACTTACCAACTTAAATTCAACAGCTATGCCGCTGGTCAGCATAGGAAGCTTATTCGCATAATCAAGCAGATCTTCAATGACACTCCAGTCCAAGGTTTCCTGCTGGAAGTGCCGGATGGATTTTCTGGAAAAAATAGCTTCAAATGTATTCATCATTCATGACCCTCTTCCTCACTCGTTGGCAGCATTCTTACGCAGGGCTCTCTTCTTATAATAGAGAGGAGAGATACCGTAATATTTCTTGAATAATTTGCTGAAATGGTATACATCATCGTAGCCAACCCGGTTTGCAATATTCTTGATACTTCCGCTGTCGGCATTCAGCAGGATATCCTTCGCCTTCTCCAAACGAATTTTGATTAAATAGTTAATAGGTGACTCTCCCGTCTCCTCCTTGAAGATCTTGGAAATATAGACAGGGCTCAAATACATATTATGCGCAATTTGCTCTAATGATATCTTATGCTCATAATTTTCATTCAAATAATTGATGATTCGGTTAACCGCATAGCTCTTATTATAGGATTCAAAATTACAGCCCTTCTGTTCCGACTTTTCCACCTCTGCGATTTCCCTCATGATCAACAGGAGCAGCTGCATCAGATGGGTCTTGAACATGATGTATCTTCCTGCCTGCTTGCTTTCCTTTTCAGCAATCATTGTGTAACAGTGCCTGGAAAGCTCCTGCTTGAGCTCGGCGCTTGTGTGAAGAATACAGCCTCCATCCGGGAGCTCGATGGAATTGGGAGCCATGTTCTTAAAGTGAAAATTAGTGAAGCCGGAGATAAATTGAATCGTAGCTTCCTTCGGGTTGGTGATGATATGGTTGTGGCGCACACCGGGATTACAGATGAGGAGGTCACCTGCCACGACATCATATTCCTTTCCCTCAACTAAATATTTCCCTTTTCCGGACAATATATAAGCAAGTTCCGTAAAATCGTGGTCATGGTATACTCCCTCATTGACCAGCTTAACCTTCGAAACATAAAAAACGGTAGGATTAAAATCATTATAGGTTAAATCATATTCACAAGCCATATAAGCCTCCATCAACGGGCATCAACATGAAAGTAGGAATGCTTTAGCCCGTCATAAAAGTTCGTCGGACATAGTAAAAATATTATAACATTAGTCTTGAGAATAAGGAAACGTATTTTTAAAAATATTTTGTTTTAGCGAAATTGCGAAAGAGAATGCCGCCGGCAGGCTGTCTCTTTGGCAGGAGCCTTTTATTGTGCAAAAAATACTTTGTCCATATTTTGAACCATAAGTGCTATTGTGTTTGCGGCTATTGCAGATTATAGTTATCGTTAGACCTTTATTGTATCCTTGTATACTAATATTTCCTTGCAGAGGTCTATGGTAAGAGCAATTTGCCTGCGGCAATTGACTGCTGCCATGCTCTGTGTATACAAAGGCTTCCTGGTTTGGAGGTCAAATATAATAAATCACATTAGGATAATAAAAATCTCCATTCTTTTTGCCGCTGGAAGTATTATATAATAGGGTGGTTCAGGCATTTAGCAATGTCCAAAATAACAGTACCAATGAGGAGGAATACTTATGACAGCAATGCAGTGGTTCTTTTCGTTTTTGAAAAAGTACCGCGCCAGACTGATTTTTGCAATGGTACTAGTTACCATTACCTGTATGATTGCAATCGTAAATCCGCATATCTCGGGGATTGTCGTTGATGAGATCATTGAAGGGGGGAACCGCAGGATATTACCGGCCATGATGATTATCATGATCGTTACGACTTTACTGAGAGCGGTACTTAAGTACTGGTTTCTTGTGATTTTTGAGAAGTCCTCGCAGGGGATGCTGTATACGATGCGGGATTATGTATATCAAAGATTGCTTGCCCAGGATTTCAGCTTTTATAACAAAAACCGGACCGGGGATCTGATGTCCAGGCAAACTGGAGATATGGAAGCAATCCGGCATTTTGTAGCTTTTGTTATCTATTCTGTATATGAGAACACTTTGTTATTTGTCATTGCTTTAATCATGATCTTTGTGGTGGATTGGCGTATGGCGCTGGGTATGATTCTAGTTCTTCCTCTCACTGCCTTAACTACGGCAAAGCAGCTGAAGGCGGTTAAACCGGCGTTCCATAATATCCGCCAGCATTTCTCCAGCCTGAATACCTTTGTCCAGGAGAATGTCAGCGGAAACCGGGTAGTGAAGGCCTTTGGAAAGGAAGATTATGAAATAGAGAAATTCACGAAGGAGAATGACGGTTTTCGCGATGCAGAGCTTGGAGCCTCGAATATCTGGAGAAAATATGTACCGATCTTTGAATTCCTGGCAAATGTACTGTCCATCATCCTGTATCTGATCGGCGGCATCATGG
>JAEZFH010000419.1 GCA_023437885.1 Bacillota bacterium
GCCCTATCCTTTGCGCATTCAAGAAAACAGCACCTCCCCTGCGCCCTATCCGGCGTTAGCTGCGCGGGAAGGTGCCTTTGCTACACCCATTGAAGCCGGGACCAATCAAATTGAAGCCTCCGTAACAGATGAATTCGGATATTAAAGGGAAGGCTCCGCTCCCACAACATCACGCAGGGTCAGCAGTCCCTTCATCATGGTAGGAAAGCCCGAGGTAGGTCCCACCAACAGAATGGCATGCTCGATTTCCTCCCTGGTACAGCCGCTTCTCAACGCTTTCAGGATATGGGTCTGCAGGGAATACTCATTTTTGCAGTCGGTGGAGAGTGCTACCTTGATTAACCATCTGGTCTTCTCGTCCAAGGGACCGCCCTTCTCGTGAACCAGCCTGCCATAGGTTTGATAAGCGTCGTAAATCTCCCCGTGCTGCTCCATGAAATAGCTTAAATTCCCTTCGATTCGTGGATTGTTTCTGATATTCTCATCCATAAACAGTACCTCCTTTTTTCTATTATTCTTACCAAAACGAATATGGATAAACATCACTGTCCATAACTTGATTTTATTCCTTTATCCAGGAATTTTCCACTATAATCGACAGGTTCTGATGTAAATGACGAGAGGCAGTTACAGTTCAGGCGGTGTCTGGGTATTATGCCCACCACCCAGACACCGTCTGAATTGTAGCGAGTGGCATTCTTCGCGAACTGCTCTTATATTAAAAAGCCCGGCATGAATCTTTCGTAATGTTCATGCCGAGCCTTTTCTTATTATTTTATTCTCGCTTTAACTTCTGCTTCTCATGATGTTGCGTACAATCCGTATACTGTTCACCAGCTCTTCAACCTCCGTATATTCATTGCAGGAATGAACCTGGTTCATGGCATTGGAAAGCACCAGCCCACAGATACCCTTTGTGGCAAAGGTATTGCAGTCACTGCCTCCCAGCGTTCTGACCAGTTCTGCCTGCAAACCTGCTTCTTCACAAGCCGTACGGTAACGTTCGGCTGTTTTTCCCTCCGGATCGGTTTCAAAAGCATGGCAGTTGATTATTTCCTCCCACGATAGAGCTGCTCCGGCCTGACTCGTTTCAGTTAAGAATAATTCCTTCAGGTCCGAGAGTATCTTCACCGCCGTCTCATGGCGAAAGCTTCTGATTTCCCCATCTACCCGGCAGGTTTCGGGTATGATGTTGGTGGCGGTTCCGCCGGAGATTCGTCCTATGTTGACCGTGGTATCCTCGTCTATTCTTCCCAGCTTAATCTGGTTGATAATTTTTGCCGCAATTGCGATGGAGTGGATGCCTTCTTCCGGTGAGAAGCCCGCATGCGCCGCTTTCCCCTGTATCGTTGCGGTAAAGGTTACAATCGTGGGAGCTGCATAAGCCGCACGCCCCACCTTACCGCTCAGATCCAGAATATAGGCTTCCTTTGAACGGATCTTCGAATAATCAAAGGCAGCGCTCCCCTTGGCATAAGGTTCTTCGGCTATGGTGAACATCACCTCAAGGCTTCGATGTGGAATGCCTTCCTCTTTCAGACTGCGGACCGCTTCCAGGATGGATATCAGGCCGGCAATATCATCCGCCCCCAATACGGTATCTCCCGCGCTGGTAATCCGGCCGTCCGGCTGAAGGATTGCTCTTTTATTCAGGGCAGGAGTTACCGTATCCATATGCGCCGAGAACAGGAACGGCTCCCCTTCCAGTTCACCCTCAAGATACCCGTATACATTTCCGCAATTGCTTCCATATGCTTTGCCCGCATCATCCTCTGTTACGGAGAAACCCAGTTCCTGCAATCTGGCTATCAATACATCGGCAATTTCCCTCTCCCCGAAGGAGGGGGAATCAATCGCCGCCAGCTCGATAAATTCATCAATTACCCGGTTTTTATTAATCATATTCTCACCTTCCGTTCCGTTGTACGACCGGTAGCAAAATCATACTCCGATCAAAAATGTTCGAAACATTGTTATTCTCTTTTTTAAATAAAATATTCGATTGATTTCTCAGGGGTTCTTCTTGTGTTGGTGTTATACAACAGCATAGCTTCCCTTCCCTCGATCTCACCCAGGGCATAAAAACCGCGACCTTCATCGTTAATAATATCCTTTTTTACCTTGCGGTTCATCTTCTTCGGAAGTCCCTCCACACGGACAATCCTCTCCCCGTCTACAGGCTCCTCCCAGTCATAGGGATCAAATAAGCAGAGATACTCTCCTTCCATATCGGTAAGCAGTACATAATGCTTGGTTGAACCCAGCCACACACAGATCACCACCGCTCCTCCCTGCTGGAGGCATTCCGTAATCTTGCTGTTTTGCCGAACCCAGACATGTTCGTCAATCACCAGCTCTGTGTATACCGGATAATTTTTCGTCCGGCCAAATTCGTTGAGCCAATTGGAGAGAAACATCATCGCCATCCTGGAGGTTCCCCGCTTTCCGCATTCTCCGCTATTGTCATACAGATCCAGCGTATAGAGCGTAATTGTTTTTATGATTTCCGGCAGGATTTCTTCCCGCTCATACAGATAACGAATTGCATTGACCAGGGTTGTGGGGCCGCAATCGTACTCCGAGGTCTGATAATTTAATATGTTTTTCATGCTGCGTATACCTTTCTTATTACAATATTGGCCCATACACGATCCATTTCTTCAAGTTCATGCCTATACCATACTCCGATTATCTGCCGGAGGTGTCAAAGGCATCCCGCAGAGCATCGCCGATAAAATTGATGCTGATGACCAGGAGTATAATCAACAGGCCCGGCGGAATCCACAGCCAGAATTTCGTGGTCAGCACGGATAAGGATTCCGCACCGTTTAACATGTTTCCCAAGCTGGCCTGTGGAGGCTGGATTCCCATGCCGAGGAAGCTTAACGCTGCTTCGTCCAGCATGGATAATGCAATTACTGAGGTTGCGTACACCAGAATCGGTGCCAGGGTATTCGGCAGAATTTCTGAGAACAGGATATATCGCTTAGGCATGCCTGCGACAAGATCGCCCTTGATAAATGCCGTTTCCCTCAGCGACAGCACATTGCCCCGGACCAGTCTTGCGACCCCCGGCCAATCCACAAAGCCCAGGATCAGAATGATATTCCACAATCCCGGCTTAAAGATCGCCGCTGAGACAAGAACAAGCAGAATGTAGGGAAAGGACATGACCATATCGGTAAAGCGCATGATAACCATGTCGATCCAACCGCCGAAATATCCGGAGATCAGACCCAATATCACCCCAATGACAGTGGAAACCGCCGTCGCGGCAAATCCCACCAACAGTGAAACTCTGGTGGCATAGAACAGCCGGCTCAGCACATCCCGGCCAACCTGATCCGTTCCTAACAGAAATTTGGCGGAGGGTGCTTCCCCAAAGCCGCCCACCGGCATATTGGGATCAAAAGGCGCCAGAACCGGTGCAAGCAGAGACAAAATAATCACAGCTGCCAGAAATACGCTGCCTGCTACAGCCAGCTTATGCCTCCGGAATCGCTTCCATATCATTTTCCTATAGCTCTGTCCCAATTCTTCCGGTCTATCCGCTTGCTGCTTCATCATACAAAATCTCCATTCCGCCACCACCCTGCGAATTTGGGGGAGCACAATATTTGCGAAGAGAATGGCAAAACAATTCCCTTTCATTAAACATAAGTTATGAGTATTGGATGGTCGGGTCCACCAATGCATACAGGATATCTGTAATCAGATTGGCAGCCAGAACAACCAGTGCAGACATCAGGCACACTCCCATAATCACCGGATAATCCCGGTTAATAATCGCATTCATCGTCATAAGTCCCAAGCCCGGCCAGGAAAAGACCTGCTCTATGATGATCGCACCTCCGAACAGGACAGGAATCTGCATACCGATGATTGTAATTACCGGAATTAAGGCGTTCTTAAGCGCATGCTTATTGATGACAAGAAAACGTCCCAGTCCCTTCGCCTTTGCTGTTCTTAAATAATCCTTCTGTAAAATCTCAAGCATGGCACTTCGGATATACCGGATATTCGTTCCTGCCATAGAGGTTGCCAGGACCAGTACCGGCATAATCATATGCCTGATGATATCCAGGGCATCCTTATCCTTCCCCAGCGTTGACATGCCGCTGGAAGGGAGCCATCCCAATTTGATGGTAAAGATATAGATTAAGAGCAATGCCAGGAAAAAGCCCGGCACGCTGGTTCCTAAGAAGGAAAGGGATACCAGGGTATAATCTCCCGGGGAGTACTGTCGCACCGCACTGTAGATTCCCGCCGGTATGGCCAGAGCCAAGCTCACCCCCAAGGATACGCCCATCAACAGAAGCGTTGGTCCGATATACATTTGGATCATCTGGCTTACCGCCTGGTGATTCTTCATGGAGTATCCCAGGTTTCCCTGGAGAAGCTGCTTTAACCATTCCAGGTACTGAAGATAAACCGGCTGGTCAAGTCCCAGAGCAATCCGCTTGACCTCAACCGCCTCCTGAGAGATCCTTGCTCCCTGCAGCATATCCAGAGGACTTCCGGCCAGACTCATGATCAGGTAATCAATGACTGTGATCCCGAATAGTACCGGTATTGCAATCAATATCCGTTTTACAATGTATTTTATCATCGGTCTGCTCCTCTCTCAGAGATGTTTTTCACTAATCGGCAGGCAGCCATATGGGAATTGTGGGGACCCACCGGCTCAAGAACCGGCTGAACTTCCCTGCATTCCTGCACTGCATAGGGACAACGGGGATGGAAGCGGCATCCGGTGGGCGGAGCCGTATTCGAGGGAAGCTCTCCCTGGATAATCACTCTCTCCCTGCCTCTTTCCTCTGGATTGGGGATCGGAGCGGCATTGCACAGCGCCTGGGTATAAGGATGCACGGGATTGGAAAACAGCTCCTTTGCATCGGCAATCTCTACAATTTTTCCAAGATACATAACTGCAATCCGGTCGCTGATATAATTCACTGCATCAAGCCCATGACCGATAAAGAGATAGGTCAGTCCCAGGTCCTTTTGCAGACTCCGCAGCAGATTCAGTACCTGTGCCTGAATGGACACATCCAGAGCGCTGACCGGTTCATCACAGATCATCAGCTTTGGCTGCAGGGACAAGGCCCGTGCGATCCCAATTCTCTGCTTTTGCCCGCCGGAGAATTCATGAGGATACCGCTCCTTGCTTCCCGCAGGGAGTCCCACCAATTCAAGAAGCCGGTCCACCTCCTGATGAACCGACTTCTTTGTAGCAAGCTTATGATATAGCATCGGTTCTGAAATGATATCAATAATCCGCTTTCTTGGATTTAACGATGCGAAGGGATCCTGGAATATCATCTGTATCTGTGTACGGATTGTTTTCATTTTTGCTGGGGAAAGGTCTTGCAATACCTGACCCTGATAGATCACCTGACCCTGCGTCGGACGTTCCAGCCCCACAATTTGTTTTCCCACCGTGGATTTACCGCATCCCGATTCCCCCACCAGACCCAGAGTTGTTCCTTCCGGGATTTCAAAATCAATCCCATCCACCGCATACACTTTTCCGATGGTATGGGGAATCATACCCCCTTGGATGGGGTAATGCTTTTTCAGTCCCTTTACTTCCAAAAGAGGCACCTGTTTCTGAAGCATTGATGCATTCCTCCTATTTATCCTATTCCCAATATCAGGGTTTTTATGATATCAGGAATTGTTCATAATATCAGAGCTCTTACTTGATATCTTTATTCCCGGTATCCGGCAAGTCTCCTGATCTCCAGCAGCGGACTAAATGTCCTTCTTCCGGACGAATGATGCTCTGCGGAGAAGTACATTCCTCCTCCGCGTAGGAACAGCGGTTCGCAAATCGGCAGCCTCTTAATTCATCGTATCGCTCTGGCACAGAGCCGGGAATGGAGACCAGCTCCCTCTCCCTGCCATCCCGAATGCTTGGTATGGATTTCAGCAGCGCCCGGGTGTAGGGATGATGCGGTCGTTGGAACAGAGTATGCACATCCGCCTCCTCCACAATCTGGCCCGCATACATCACAAGCACACGGTCAGCCATCTCCGCTACCAATCCCATATCGTGGGTAATCAGCACAATCGACATCTCCAGCTCCTGA
>JAEZFH010000424.1 GCA_023437885.1 Bacillota bacterium
GACCAGAGCATGGCCTGCAGCACTGGTTGTCCCGGTTTTCGTTCCAATAATCGAATACCGCTCCTTGCTGTAAGCAGCAGTAAAATAAAAACGGTTGGTATTTTTGAGCAGCCCTATATTCTTAAGCTCATAGTTTTTTTTCGAAACAATATCCCTGATTTCTTTTTTTGACATGGCATACCTGGCCAACTTGGCAATATCGGCGGCAGTTGAGTAGGTCTTGGTATAATTGTTTCCGATATCCAGGCCGACGGTATTGTCAAAGGAGGTCTGGGACAGCCCCAGCTCTGCCGCCTTTTGATTCATCTTCACGATAAATTTTTCTGTACTTTTGCAGACCCCTTCCGCTATGGTATCCGCAGCATCGGCGGCAGAAGCAATCAGCAGCAGATTCAATAACTGCTCCAGTGTATAAGTCTGCCCAGCCCTTAGTCCTACACCGCTGGCATCGGAGGGAATTTTTTTTAGTACAGATTGTTTTACGGTAATTTTTTTCGTCAATTCTGCATTTTCTACCGCAACCACTGCGGTCATCATTTTCACGGTACTGGCAGGATATATTCTTTTATTTTCGTTTTCTCCAAACAAGATCTCTCCTGAATTTGCGTCCATCACAGCATAAGCATGCACTCCCACCTTCGGAGGATTTTCTGCTGCGCCGGCTTCCTGCACCGGCAAAACAACAATAAGAATAAACTGTACCAGGAATAACGGCAAAACAAAATATTTTCTGAGCTTCTTCACTTAATGTACCTCACATAACTTTAAGTTTATTGAATAAGACAAGCCGCAATTATTTGTTCTTATTTGTTCTTTAAGCGATAGCTTACAAAAGCCAGCTTCCTTCCGCAGGGAGACCAGGAATTAACATTCAGTGTTCCCTGTCCGCCAAAGAGCTTTACCAGGGTCTTAAAATCCCCGCCTTCCGAGGACATCAGCCGAATCTCAACCTCTTTGTCCGGAGGATGGTCTCCCGGCGCTACATCCCCCTTTCGGTAGGTAATATAAGCCACTGTTTTTCCGTCCGGGGAGAGATGGGCAAACCAGTTGTTACTCTCGTCGTAGGTCATCTGTGTCTGTTCGCTGCCATCCGTTCTCATCCGCCATAGCTGCATTAATCCGGTACGAACCGAATTAAACCAGAGATACTGGCCATCCGGAGAATATTCCGGTCCGTCGTTCAGTCCCGGTGCATCTGTCAGCCTGACTTCAACTCCGCCCTGGGCCGGGATTGTATAAATATCATATTCCCCGTTTCGCTCCGCACAGTAAGCAAGCTGGAGCCCATCCGGGGACCAGCCGTGAAGGTAGCTGGGGGCAATGGGCGTAACCAGAACCGGAGTTCCACCTGCCACCGGCATAGTATAGATTCTTGACTGACCATCCTCGCAGGTATGGTGGCTGACTGCCAGTTGAAGATGATCCGGCGACAATACATGGTCATTATTGCACCGGTTACAAATTCCGGTATCTATTTTCCTGCTGTTTCCGGTAGCCATCTCAAAGGAATAGATGCTTCCCCCGGAATTATAAATCAGTTCCCTGCCATTCTTAAGCCAGTTGGGAGCCTCAATAAGATAATCGAATTCCTTCCATATCTTCCGCTCCCCGGTTTCAATCTCTACTGTTTCCAACACACTGATTACATCCCGCCTCATCGGCTCCTGCTGCTCTGATAATACCTGCATTGTTACCTCCTCCTGTTTCTGCTATGTATTTTATTCCTTATCCTTACCGGCTCTGATAATCGCTACCTACCGTGAAGCCCTGCTCTGAGCCCAGCTTCTCTACTCTTACCATCTTTTCATAAAAATGGATTGCATTCCTTTGAATCCCCTGTACCGTATAATATTCATCCTCGCAGGTAACGGGTAGTTCCACGGTCTGCTGCGTAAAACCCGCCTTATAGATCGCAGTGATCAGTTCAATGGTCAGACGTCCGCTGTCACTGGTGATCAGAGGCTGCCCTTCCGTTTCCAGCGCAGTCAGAACATTCTCAATTTCGCCTTCATGGCCTGTATGTACCAGCTTGGGCAAACCGGTATAGGATTCCTCCAGCTCAATATTCTCTATCGGGAAACCATTATCCAGCGCGGTACTGGCATATACCTTTCAGGGTGCAGAGAGGCAGCCATTGGCTTTTCCACAATCACATTGTTATCTGCTTTGAGAAAATCGATTGCGATCTATGCATGGCAAAATGGTGGAGTACAAATACTCACCAGATCGATATCCTCCCGGTCAAGAAGTTTTCATGGGCATTAACGATATCTGCTTCAAGTTGGTACTCCCTCATTTTCCCTTCGGCTTTCTCCGGATAAATATCGCACAGCGCTACAATTTTACAACGCCCCTGAGATGTTGCCTGTTCCAATTATTGCTGCTCTTATCATAAGCCTGCTCCTTTCACATCAGTCCAATTATGACAAATATCACTACTCGTCTTTATACTAATACACTCCCACAGATTTTCCCATGGAGGAACTAAGTATATTTTATAATAATTACTGATGTCTTAGGAATCGGTTCACAGAGCATATACTCGTTGTTAAACATAAGAGTGGTTCGTGAAACGTATCATTTGTTGTTAAACATAAGAGTGGTTCGTAAGCGAACCACTTGTTGTTTACACTCTGTCATTTTCCTGAGGACTCTTGCGCTCGTTCAGTATAATTCGGTCCAGCACCGCCTTATATATCAATATGATCTGGGCATCGATATAGCAGAATTTGTTGGATATGAACTCATACGCTTTATATACGAAGCAAGCATTAATCATGATCAGGGAGGTGACGGACAACACCGGCTGATGTACCTTAGCAATAATAAAGATGCAAGCGGCCAGGTAGAATAAAAATGCAAAAAAGAAATTCTTGCTGATCTTAAATGCAACGACCATGGTATCATTCAAACGGTTGTGCATTTTTGTAATTGCCTTAAAATCTCTATATTTCAGTTTCTCATACATATCGTTATAAAGGGTTTGGCTGTCACTCTTTTTTGTCTCCAGGTTCTTTTTAACAAAGGAAAAGTAACGGAGGTAATTTGCCTCACCCATCTCCCTGCTGATCAGTTTTTTAAATACATTCGACATACAATCACCTACTCTCAATTCTATGTGGGCAGTCTTCCATTTGATTTTTATAACACATTCCTATTTTGTTGTCCAGTATCATTTGAACAGATCAGATAATGAACTTTATATAATACTATTATTCTCTGTGGACACAAAATAAAACTCTGCAAATAATGACACTATTTCCTAATGTATCTATTCTATCTATTTATATCGGACAAATCTCATATTAATCTTCATACATAATGCGATTTTTTTACCGAGTCGAATTATTAACAAAATGTTCATAATATATCCATATAATAAACATATATGTCCATTATAATAAAATCAAGTTAAGAAAACAACTTAACAAAGATTGATAATTTAATATTGCTTACAAGATAATTTTTTTCATAAAATAAGCCCGGCAGCTACCCTCCCCCCTCTACCGCGCTTCTCCTCTTTTATAATATAATATCGTAAGATATTATACCGATATTATACCTGCGCATTTATGCGCTTGCGTATTTATACGCCTGCGCCGAACCGAAGGGAGTGCGCATGAACGCTACGAAGTGGCGTCCACCATATACACAAGTGTATATGATGCGGTTACTAATCAGCTTCTGCCGGGATGGAATTTGTTTCCATCTCTTTTTTTAGGCTCATTAACCGATATAGGGAGCTTTCATACTGATATTCCTTAATCTCAGCCATGGCCAGCTCCAGCTCCTGTCGATGCTCAAGCCGTCCTCTCTTGATTAATTGCTCCAATTCCTCCAGAATAGCTGCATAATCAAATCTCCTGATATAATATATGGCATTTGCGATTCTTTGTTCATATTCATCCTTTTCAAATACAGGACAATCCATGCTACAGGGAAGCTTTGCCCCAGTGATGCTGTCATATTTCTCCATCGCTTGTTCCAGCTTCTCAAAAAAATAACCGATCCTTTTTATGAAATGCTGAAAATATATCTCAAGGGAAGCTATTTCCTGCTTTGCCACTACCTGCTCCATTCCTCTGGCAAGATCGGCAAGCTCGGTAGCTCCGATGTTGGTAAACACGCTTTTCATATTATGTATCCCTATGCACAGGTTTCTCTTCTGCTGCTTCTCATAACCTTGTATGATCAAATCCTGGCAAGCTCGGATATCCTTAAGAGATACCCTCAGGATATCCGCATAATGCTTGGGATTGCCTACTGCATAGCGCAGTCCGGTTTCATAATCAATCTCGCTGATATTGTCAATGATTGATTTTATCAAGATATCTCCTCCCTCCGACACTGAAATGCCGTTTGTACCCGGTACCTCCTGGACGGAAAGCCAGGGACACCAGTTTTTTAATATATTTGCAAGTTCCAACAATCCCAGAGGCTTTGCATACACCTCGTCCGCACCTGCAAGCTGGTACAATCTGCATATTTCCTCGGTAGTGCTGGAAGTCAGCGCAATGATTACTGTCTGTGCACAGCAGCCCGGCAGGCTGCGAATGGTCTCCGTTGTCTGCACGCCGTCCATTTTTGGCATTACATGATCCACAAATATAATTCCGTATTCATTATCTCTTAATAATTGAACCGCCTGTATTCCGCTATTTGCCTGATCCACGCGGATATCAAATAATTCAAGCATATTTGCCAATACTATAGTATTGACTTCATTGTCATCAATCACAAGAGCCTTTGGCAGTTTATCCGTCATCTTCCCATCTCCTATCTTCAGAGAACGATTTCTATCATTTGTGCGTCATAAAGCTCATGAATATTGCAGGAAAAATTGCTTCTCTGCAATCAGTATTGACGGTGCAATAACAGCACCTTTTCCCAGTAGGAAAGGACACCCTCTGAGAACTTATAGTATGACACGGTTATTTACAGAAATCAACATCAAATTGTAAATACCTTCTATTTTCTGCAATATGCAATAAAAGAGAATAAAATATATATTTTTTTCTTTTATATAACGCGATTATTTGTTATAATGTTCGATAGCAAACACGAGTGGTACGATTTCCTCTCTTATGTTTAACAATTACAAGCGTCAAACCGCTTGTCTTATGTTACAACAACCAGTGGGGAACCGCTTGTCTTATGTAATTAAAACAAAAGCCCAGGAGGTAGAATAATGTCAAATGTGATTATCATGGACCACCCTTTAATTCATCATAAGTTGGGAATTATGAGACGTAAAACTACATCTACAAAGGAATTTCGTGATCTTGTATCCGAGGTGGCGATGTTGATTTGCTATGAAGCAACACGGAAGCTTCCGCTTACTGACATAGAGATTGAAACACCTCTTGTTACCACTACCGCAAAGGAAATCGCCGGTAAAAAGCTGTGTATTGTTCCTATTCTGAGAGCTGGCCTCCACATGGCAGATGGTATCCTCAATCTGATCCCCAGTGCAAAGGTTGGACATGTTGGTTTGTACCGCAATGAAGAAACCTTGGAACCGGTTGAGTATTTCTGTAAGCTTCCGTCCGATGCTGCCGACCGTGAAATCTTTGTTGTAGACCCGATGCTGGCTACCGGCGGCTCTGCCGTGGCAGCAATTGATACACTGAAGAAAAGGGGTATTACCAAAATTCATTTCCTCTGCCTTATCGCAGCTCCGGAAGGTGTGGAGCGTTTAACCAAGGCTCACCCGGATGTGGAAGTGTATATTGGCAACCTGGATGAAAGATTAAATGAAAAGGGCTATATTCTTCCCGGTCTTGGAGATGCCGGCGACAGAATCTACGGAACAAAATAAATCCGTGAACAAAGCCAATCCGGGTATTTCCTCCGGAAAGGTAAAAATAATCAGGGGCTGTTGCATATCAAAGTAATGAATGCAACAACCCCTGTTATATATTCATGATCTTCGCTCCGCCCACATACTTACAGGCAAGCTCGTCGTATGTTCATTATGCTGTATCTATAATGAAGCTGACTACAATATTACCGATTCCACCGAAGAATTACAGCGCTGAGAATTTATAAATAGTAACCGAATCAAATTCCTTACCGGCCTTCAGCACGCAGGAAGGAAAACTGCTGATATTGCAGGAATTCGGAAAATATTGAGTCTCAAAGCATACACCATATCTCTTTTGGTAATCTGCCCCGTTTTTGCTGTTATTCACCGGATTTAACATATTCCCGGTATAGAGCTGTATACCCGGAAGGTCGGTAAATACCTCCATCCTTCTGCCGCTCTTCTCATCCACCAGCTCTGCTGCCTTCTCTACCTGGTTGCCGCTGGTATCCAGTACATAATTATGGTCATATCCTCCGGCAATGACAAGCGGTTCATAATCCGCGTTGATATCCCGGCCGATGGTCTTCATACTTCTGAAATCCATCGGGGTTCCGGTAACATCCCGCAGCTCGCCTGTCGGGATCAAATCCGCGGTAGTGGGCGTAAACTGATTTGCCTTAATCCATACCTTATGGTCTAAAACAGATCCGGCATCATGTCCAGCCAAGTTAAAGTAAGCATGGTTGGTCAGATTAACAATGGTGTCCCGATCGGATACCGCAAGATATTCAATTACCAGTTCATTGCCTTCGGTCAGGCTGTAAGTTACCGCCACATCCAGATTACCGGGAAAGCCCTG
>JAEZFH010000444.1 GCA_023437885.1 Bacillota bacterium
GTCCTGGGGGGCGAACGGATATTTCCAGGCCATGATATGGGCGCCTATCATCCGGATCTTTGCTGAAATGCTTCATGGCGAAGACCGGGTGAACTGCAGTGTGAATATTGTTTCGTCGCAGATAATAGGAACTCTGCTCTCGTATCTGATATCTGCCGGAGTGCTGGCAGTTGCGTCCTGGCCTGGGGTATTTATTGCAGCAGCAATCCTGCTGGCGGCAGCCTCTCTTTTGTGGAGCATCGGTTTCTGGGATGTTTGCCGCCATGGGGAGACGGCCGGGGAAGGGACAGGTATAAAAGAAAGGCCGGGTCAGAAGGAAGGCAAAGCGCAGAATTCCTTCAGACAGCTGATGATATCCTCCGGAATCCTGACACTTTTGATTCCGATTATGGTGCATGGCATGCTAAAGGATGGTGTGACTTCCTGGGTTCCTACCTATATCAGTGAATCCTTCGGAATTACAGCTTCCTTTTCCGTATTGCTTACCTCCATATTACCGGTCATCAATTTGTCGGGGGCATACCTGGCCAGGTTCATCTACCGAAGGACCAGAGAGAGGATTGGATTATCCGTGTTTGTCTTCTTCACAGCGGCGACGGCAGGCCTGCTTCTGCTATGTACGGCAGGAAGCCTCTCATCTATCCTGACGGCATGCTTCCTGGCGGTGATTACAGCATCCATGATGGCAGTGAATACGCTGGTGGTGAATATTTATCCGCTGCGGTTTCGGCGGCACGGGCGTGTGTCCGGGGTATCCGGCTTCCTGAATGCAATGGCTTATCTGGGAACCGCAATATCAACCTTTACTATAGGCCTTATGGTAGAGTACCGGGGATGGCAGGCTACAATATATGTATGGCTGGCGGTGACGGTGGTGGCGGGTTTGCTCTGCCTGTTATTTGTGAGGACAGAGGGAAAAGGGTAACGGTGTACCGGGATTAACGGAATTAATGCGTATGCACCTGGCTTCCTGAAGGAGTTGAAAGAGCAGCGCAGAGAGATGATATTATTTGTTATGCTGCTGACAGTGGCATGGCCGAAGCGTTTATGCCGCCATGGGCGGTGGAAAGGAGAGAAGCATGAAGAACTTGCAGTTGGCAATTGCAACAGATTTTGCGGGGGAATTCCCTCAGATTGAAAAAATAAAGGAAATGTTATATAAAGTAGCACAGGCGGGGTTTACCCATATCCACTGGTGCTCTGAATGGGACGGGGATTATATCTATTCCTCCTATGAGATGGAGCAGATTAAGGAATGGATGGATCTGTACGGACTGAAGGCAAAAGCGCTTCATGCCACCAAGGGTTCCAGACGGAATGTAAACCTGATTGACGGGCATTATCGCAAGGACTATACCTCCGATGTGGTGTATAACAGAAAAGCAGGGGTGGAATTGATTAAGAACCGGGTGGATCTGGCAGCCTGCATCGGTGCAGAGGAAATCGTACTTCATTTATATGTACCGCATTTTACTCTTCGGGGAAAGCCGGAAGCGGAAGAGCATTTTTATCATCAGGTATACCAATCCTTTGATGAGCTGCAGCCTTATTGCATCCAAAAGGGAGTATGCATCTGTGTTGAGAATCTGTTTGATATGCCGGAACGATATGAACTGGACCAGCTTGACAGACTCTTTGCAAGGTATCCGGCTGAATTTGTAGGCTTTTGCCTGGATACGGGGCATGCGAATATGGTATGGGGCAGTAAGATGACAGATATTATCCACCGATATAAGGACCGCCTGAGGGCGATTCATATTCACGATAACAGCGGTTCCGCAGATTTTCATCAGATTCCGGGAGACGGCAATATAGATTGGCAAAAGGTCATGGCAGCAGTTGCACGGACGGAGTATGAACTACCTCTGACGCTGGAATTGATATGCTATGATGAGAATGTGGATGTATTCCTGAAGAAAGCATATGAAGCCGGAGAGCGGCTTACCGGGATGTACCGTGAGGCAGCGGAGAATCATTCTGCGGGAATATAGCCTGAAGCAGGAATTCAGGAACAGGAATTCAGGAGCAAGAATTCAGGAGCAAGAATAGGCGGGACTAGTTAGAATATTTACTGGATTCGAGTGATTGGAATAGTCTAGAGCCTGTAATTGGGTTTTTGAGGTTGAACACTGCCTAGCCCTGTCAGTCAACAGGGCAGGCAGTGCTTGTAAAGATATTTAATAGTCATTGGGAGCTTCCGTTCTGTGAGAGGTTGCTCTTTTATATCATGTCTAAGAAAATTTAAGGCTTATTTTTTTTTTATATTGTTTAAATAGCGTTTATAAACGAATGCGCTGTTTCGATGTGTTTTCCATAGTCCACCGCATTAAAATCTGTGGTGTCAATTTTAACGATTTCTCCGCCGATATTAAAATCGCCAAGAGGAGATATAACTTTTTCAAAAGCGTCATAGGTAAACGGCATATCACCCATGCGGTGCACCTCAGCGCGTTCAGGTGTTTTCTCACGTTCGTTAAATCTGTCGCACAAAATGTGCAAATCCCCAAGGAACAAATAAGTAAGTACCTGGTATCCATACCTCCCGGCTAAATCTCTGAGAGCGTCGCCTTCCCTTAGCTTGTTATGGTTTTCTGCCATAACGAAGTTTGCCTCAATAATTAAGGGGTTGCCTGTTTCCATAAATTTTTCAGTGATATATGCGATAGCGTCAAAGGTAGCGGCGCTTAACTGCTTGCTCTCCTCCCTGTTATTTACCAAAATACTTCTGCTTAAAGCGAGCTTCAGCAGGTCTTTGCTAAAGCATGGAATACCCAGCTCCTTTGAGAGCTTTAACGCAAAGGTAGTTTTTCCCGCAGCCAAATATCCGGTAACAATAATAATTTTCTTATTCATGAGAACACCCCACTATATAAAATTCAGCTATCTCCTACAAAATTTAGTCGAACGGAGATTATTTCCATATCCAGTATAACACAGTTCCTCCGGTTTTTCTATAGCGTTCCGCTTTTTTGGACAATCAAAGTGCAATGTTCTACAAAAATAATAAAATCCTCTTGACAATTATGATTGATATGTTATAGTTGATATAGAACAGACAGAAAGAAATCTGTCCAATGTATTCAGATGAAAGATCACTCTGAGAAAGGAGGAATATGAAGGCATCCGCAAAAGCATCGTTCCCGAGCAGATTGCGAGGTACCATTCATAAATAATACCATGAATATAAGTAAATTTACGCAGAATTCAATTCAATCCGTTGAGAATTGTGAGAAGCTGGCTTATGAATACGGACATCAGGAGATTACGGTGGAGCATCTGCTCTACAGCCTGCTCCAGTTAGAGGACAGCCTGATTAAGAAGCTGCTGGAGAAGATGGATATTAACACCGAGGTATTTCTGGCTCAAATAAAGGGGCTTCTGAACAAGCGGCCGAAGGTGTCCGGAGGACAGGTCTATATCAGCAACGACTTGAACAAGATTCTGATCTACGCAGAGAACGAAGCAAAGCAGATGGGAGATTCCTATGTATCTGTGGAGCATTTGTTCCTCAGTATGCTGCGCCAGCCGAATAAGGAGGTTAAGGAGCTGCTCCAGGAGTTTCGCATTAACCGTGAGGAGTTCCTCAAGGCCTTGCAGACCGTTCGCGGCAACCAGAAGGTGGTCAGTGATAATCCGGAGGCAACCTATGATACTCTGGAGAAGTATGGTTACGATCTGGTTGCCAGGGCAAAGGATCAGAAGCTGGATCCGGTCATCGGCAGAGATGCGGAGATACGGAATGTGATTCGCATCCTGTCCCGAAAGACCAAGAATAACCCGGTACTGATCGGTGAGCCCGGTGTTGGGAAGACTGCCGTGGTGGAAGGGCTGGCCCAGAGAATTGTCCGGGGAGATGTGCCCCAGTCCCTTCAGGACAAGAAGCTCTTTGCCCTGGATATGGGTGCATTGGTTGCCGGTGCGAAGTACCGGGGAGAATTCGAGGAGCGGTTGAAGGCTGTTCTGGAGGAAGTAAAGAAGAGCGACGGACAGATTATCCTGTTCATCGATGAGCTTCATACCATTGTGGGAGCAGGCAAGGCGGAGGGTTCCATGGATGCCGGCAATATGTTAAAGCCTATGCTGGCCAGAGGGGAGCTTCATTGTATCGGTGCCACAACACTGAACGAATACCGTCAGCATGTTGAGAAGGACGCCGCCTTGGAGCGGAGGTTCCAGCCAGTTATGGTAGAGGAGCCGACGGTGGAGGACACCATCTCCATCCTGAGAGGATTAAAAGAACGCTATGAGGTATTCCATGGGGTAAAGATAACGGATAGTGCCCTGGTAAGTGCGGCAATTTTATCAAATCGCTATATCTCGGAACGGTTCCTGCCGGACAAGGCGATCGATCTTGTGGATGAGGCCTGTGCGCTGATTAAGACGGAGCTGGATTCTATGCCCACAGAGCTGGACGATATGCAAAGAAGAATTATGCAGATGGAAATTGAAGAAGCGGCTCTGAAGAAGGAGAATGACCGGCTGAGTGCCGACCGCCTGGCAGAGCTGCAGCGGGAGCTGGCGGAGCTTCGTGACAGCTTTGCTTCGGTGAAGGCAAAATGGGATAATGAGAAGGCTTCGGTAGAGAAGGTGAATAAGCTCAGAGAAGCTCTGGAGGAGCTGAACAATGAGATTGAGGTTGCACAGCGCAGCTATGATCTGAATAAAGCCGCAGAGCTGAAATACGGCAGGCTTCCCGAGCTGATGAAGCAGCTGGAGGCGGAGGAAGAGCGGCTGAAGCGGGAAGAGAATGTACTGGTGCATGAGAATGTCAGCGAGGAGGAGATCGCCAGGATTGTATCCCGGTGGACAGGAATACCGATTACCAAGCTGACCGAGGGAGAGCGGAATAAGACTCTGCAGCTTGGTGCCGAGCTCCATAAGCGGGTGGTCGGTCAGGAGGAAGGCGTGGATAAGGTATCCGATGCGATATTGCGCTCCAAGGCGGGTATTAAGGATCCCACAAAGCCCATCGGCTCCTTCCTGTTTCTTGGGCCTACCGGTGTCGGTAAGACAGAGCTGGCGAAGGCCCTGGCGGAAAGTCTCTTCGATAATGAGCGTAATATGGTGCGTATCGACATGAGTGAGTACATGGAGAAGCATTCGGTGGCAAGACTGATCGGTGCGCCTCCCGGATATGTTGGCTATGAAGAGGGCGGACAATTGACGGAAGCGATCCGGCGTAAGCCCTATGCGGTAATCCTCTTTGATGAGGTGGAGAAGGCACATCCGGATGTATTTAATGTATTGCTGCAGGTGTTGGATGATGGGCGAATTACGGATTCTCAGGGACGGACCGTGGATTTTAAGAATACCATTCTGATTTTGACCTCCAACATCGGCTCCCGTTACCTGCTGGAAGGCATTGATGAGGAGGGAGAGATCAGCACCCATTGTGAGGCAATGGTAATGAATGAGCTAAAAGGCTCCTTCCGTCCCGAATTTCTGAACCGCCTGGATGAGATTGTATTGTTTAAGCCTCTGACCAAGGAGAATATCCATAATATTATCGATCTTATGATTGTCGACCTGAATCAGCGCCTTGCCGACCGGGAGATTACTATACGGCTGACAGAACAGGCAAAGGACTTTATTGTAGAGCAGAGCTATGATCCGGTTTATGGAGCAAGGCCTTTGAAGCGTTATCTTCAGAAGAATGTGGAGACCTTAAGTGCGAGACTTATATTGAGCGATCAGGTACAGCCGGAGGATACCATTATTATTGACGTGGAAAATAATGCTCTGACAGCAAAGGTCCAGACCCTGAAATAAATGGAAGGCGAAGGACAGAAAGCAGGACGCAGGGTAAAATAATTGAATTGCCTGTGTTCAACACAGTGAATAAAGCAGCCGCTGCCGGGAGAAGTCACAGCAAAGGAGAAGAGCCTTTGATGGAGCACCGGAGGAGCGGCTGCTTTTATGGTTAAGCATCATTCTCATAGCAGTAGGATGAAAATAATTTTGAGCATGCTTATTCTGCTTTTATTTTTTCCTGCAGCGGAGAAATCAGTCAAGGATACCATGGATAGGGTTGTTTTTCATCGGCATGGTACGTTCATACCGAGTCTCAAGGGGAAGATAGCGTCCCTCGATACTGCTCTTCTCAAAGCTGGTCAGAATCTCCAGTACGTGCTGGGTTAAGGAGAAGCAGGCCCGGTAATCCCTGCCGGTCTGTAATGCTTTGGCCATATCTGCCAGCCCGAGTCCGCGGGAATTCTCTTTGTAATCATACATGAGAGGCATTTCACGGTACTCTCCGTCCTCAGGACGAAGCAGTTGTATCGGACCGCTGAAGGTATTCGGGTCCGGAACCAGCAGGGTTCCCTTGGTGCCGTAGATCTCCAGTCTGGCCTGCTGCTTATAATGTACATCAAAGGTAGTAAAAATGGTTCCGACGGCACCATTATCAAAGCTCAGAATGCCGGTAACATAGGTCGGTACATCCACATCCACGATAGTACCGCTCTTAGGCTGGCCGGTAATGGTTCTCTGGGGGAAGCTGGTTTTGGTTACACCGGTAACGCCCTTTACACCGCCGATCAGGTTGACCAGGGCGGTAACATAATAAGGTCCCATATCAAGCATCGGGCCGCCGCCGTATTTGTAATAGAAGTCCGGGTCCGGATGCCAGGTCTCATGCCCTCGGCAGATCATGAATGCAGCGGCACCGATAGGCTCTCCAATGAAGCCGTCATCAATTAATCTTCTGCAGGTCTGGATACCGGAGCCCAGGAAGGTATCCGGTGCTCCGCCAAGCATTAAATTCTTCTCCTGAGCAAGGGATACCAATTCCCTGCCTTCTTCATAGCTCGCCCCCAGAGGTTTTTCGCTGTATACATGCTTGCCTGCCAGCAGGGCGGCACGGGTTACCTCATAGTGCTCATAAGGCCTGGTAAGGTTTAATATGATATCAACCTCCGAATCGGCAAAGGCTTCCTGCATGTTCTCATATAATTTCTTAATCCCGTATTTCTCCTGAGCCTGTTCGGCTCTTTCCCGGACCAGGTCACAGACACCGATTAACTCCAGTTCTGTGAAAACTTTTGTAATATTCTCAAGGTAGATGCCGCTGATTGCACCGATACCGATGATTGCTACTCTTGCTTTGTCCATATCATCATACAAATCCAGGGCTTTTGCCGGCGGATACGATGCCGTCGCGGTAATTATGCCTTGGATATTTTCTCCTTTCTTTGATCTGGCGTCTGTTAATACATCTTTGCTTCATTTTCAAACCGTTCGGCAGTAAGGTTGTGGTCAAGGGCATATTGCTTTCCCTGGGCAGCCCACAGCAATCCTCTCTCCATGATAATCTGGGCGTTGGGGGATTTGTCGAATACATCATCATGGTGGCCCAGCGAGGTATAGAATACCCTGCCGTTGCCCCAGAATTTTGTCCAGGCAACCGGCATGTCAACCGGCTTGTTCGAGATATGATAGTAATTAACCAGGGGGAAGCGGGTGGTGGCTAATACCTCGATTGCCGGATCGATATGAAGATAGTAGTGCTCGCTGCAGACCGTAAAGTCCTCCAGACCTTCGGTAATCGGACTGGAGCCGTGATTGATGTTAACGGTATACGGGATGCCGTCGCCGCCCGGATGGCTGACCCACTGACCTCCGGTCATGAACTGCCATTCCGTATTGTCACGGAAGGAATCGCACATGCCTCCGTGACAGCCCGCCAGTCCGACTCCGGAACCGACCGCCCTGGAAAGATTTTTAACATACTCATGATCAATCTTATCCATGGTCCAGCAGGCAACGACCAGATCCAGCTCATTCAGCATATCAGCATCAGCAAGAACCTCCAGCGTATCGGAGATAGTGCAGGAATAGCCGTGCTTTTCCAGCAATCCTGCAAAGCGTTTTGAGGTGAGCTTTGGTTCATGACCGTCCCAGCCTCCCTGTAATATAAGTACCTTTTTGCTTGAACTCATAGGAATAACCTCCTTGTAATAGAAAGAATCAAAAGTTGCTGCCAATGGAATTGGTCCCACCGCGGTAATGCCGGTCATTCATACCGCTATAGCCGATGTTTGCAAGTTTATATCCCAGGACTGTAATCCTCTTTTCTTCTTGGGTATTCTGTGATATTCTTGAAATATCAGCATTGTCTTGGTATTATCCATAGTTATATTATAGCAGTTATAATATCGGACGCGGGACAATTAACCTAAAAAGTTAGCCAAATATTGCTGTATGGAGAAGAAAATATGACGCCATTCTATGAAAATCTGAAGGATGAAATAAGAGTATTTTATACGGAGGGATTGCAGTTCCCTGCTCATCTTCATAGCCAGATGGAACTGCTGTATGTGGAAAGCGGCACGATGGAGGTGGAGGTCTCCAACCAGTCCCGGGTATTGAAACAGGGAGACTTTGCAGTGATTTTTCCCAATACGGTCCATAGCTATGGTACAAGGGAAGGAAATGAGTCCTGCCGGAGTATTATTGCAATCTGCAGTCTGGAGCTTACGGGAGAATTCTTCAAGAAGCTGACCAGCTATTCTCCGGCAATCCCATTTTTGACAGCGGACCAACTGCACCACAATGTCAGCCTTGCGATGCTGGAGCTGGAGAGAGAATGCAGGGAGGGGAAGAATTTGAATGCCTGCCGTGCCCTGGTGCTGCTGATTCTCTCCCGGGTGCTTCCGGTGGCTACGCTGGTGAAGAACCGGGATATGAATGATTATGATCTGACCTATCATATTGTCAGCTATGTGGCGGAGCATTTTCAAGAGCCACTGACCTTGACGGAATTGGCAAAGCATCTGAATGTGAGTAAATTCTACCTGTCCAGGGTGTTCTCCGCAAAGCTGAGCACCAACTTTAACAGGTACATTAACCATATCCGGGCAAACTACGCCCAGACACTGATCCAGTCCACCAATTACACCCTAACCCGGATCAGCGTGGAATCCGGCTTTGAGAGCCAGCGGACCTTCAACCGGGCGTTCAAGGAAATTTTCCGGCTTTCGCCCAGTGAATACCGCCAGAGGCTTCGCATGTAAGACTTGTATGCGGAGACGGGCAAATTTCGTGCTGTCAAGGCAGTACTAGAATTATTTTGCCAAAAGAAACATAGAATCCTATCAGGAAGAATCTATGGAGGTCAAGATGAGAAGATCCAGAATACTATTTCTGCTTCTTACCATAATGATAACAATTTTGGGAGTTACGGGCTGCAAGCAAGAGGACACAGATGTTAAGAAAATTAAGGATCTGGAATTTACCGTAGTAGAGGATGCGGATATGCCCGGGGAACTGAAAGAAATCATTGACGAGAAAAAAGAGGAGCCCTTTAAGCTGTCCTATTCCAACAAGGATAATCTCTATATTGTGGTAGGCTACGGCAAGCAAAACAGCGGGGGCTACAGTATTTCGGTGGATGAATTATATCTGACCAGCAATGCGATCTATATCAATACAACACTGATCGGACCGTCTCAGGAGGATGTGACTTCCCAAGGGGTTACCCATCCCTATGTGGTAGTTAAGCTGGAATTCCGGGAGGAAAGAATTGTATTCCAGTGACATCTTTCTCCGGTAATAGCGATGAGAATACCGTCGTAATGGCATGCCATTACAATATTTTGTTAGATTTCAATGGAGGACATCAACATATTGTGGTATAAGAAAATTTGGAGAAATGTCGGTGATTAGGGTCTTAAAAGCGAGGAAATTGTGCAAAATCCCAGTTTGGCATAGTCTGAATGGACTAGATATGTGAAAATATTCCATAAATGTAACCAAAAAGATTAAATTTTCATGTGCAAATTTATGTGCACAACTATTGGTTTGACTCTTGAATTGTCTGAAAATTCATTGACGAAAATCGCAATTTATGTTATACTGCATGCGAAGCATGTAGTTTGTTACGGATTTATTTAGAAAATGTGTACAGATCCTATGGGGATGAAGGTCCAATCATGGTGAAGAAGCATTGATGAGGAGAAAATAATGATGAAGCAAAATGATGTAAATTGTGTGCGGAATGCTGTAATGAATCAGACAGGAAGAAGGGTCAAGGTTCGGATAAACCGTGGACGCCATAAGGTTGACATTACAGAGGGTATTATTTCCGAGACCTATCCCAGCATCTTCTTAATCAAGATCCAGGAGAACGAGGGCATGCCGGTAAGGACTGTCTCATATAGCTATACCGATATTCTTACAAAAGATGTTGAATTAATACTTTGCAGTTAAGATAAATTGAGCTAAGACCCCTTGGGTTTTAGCTTTTTTAATGCAAATCCATATCATAATTCCCCTACAGCTTGAATAAGATATGACAGAGGCATTCCGTCGTATGTCCAAATTAAGGAGGGATTATAAGTGGATTTGATTAAAAAGAATATTCATATGAATAAATTGAAATGTAAGAGCACCCTGCAGCTTACATTGGACGATGATTTTAATGTTCCCGACGTCAAGCCGGATATTGATCAAATTATTACTGGGCAGGGTGAAATAAAAATCAATGACATCAAAGCAATGAATGGAAAGCTCCTGGTGAAAGGAGTCCTTGGCTTTAATGTTATCTATTTATGTGAGGGGGACCAGAGGCCGGTTCATAACATCTCCGGAGAGATCCCCTTTGATGAAGTGATCAATATGGATGTTAACTGCTCCGATGATGAGCCGCTTGTAAAATGGGAGCTGGAGGATTTGTCCACCGGCCTGATCAATTCACGGAAGCTGAGTGTCAAATCCATCGTTCGCCTTTATGTAGCCATAGAAGAGCTATATGATGAAGAAACGGCAGTCATGGTGGAAGGCCCGGAGGACGTGCAGTACATAAACAAGAAGATAGAGGTTACCAATGTATCCATTAATAAGAAGGACACCTTCCGTGTTAAGGATGAGATTATGCTCCCCGGCAATAAGGGAAACATCGGTTCCATATTATTTACGGATGTCGGTCTGAGTAATGTGGAAGTAAGGCTTCTGGAT
>JAEZFH010000290.1 GCA_023437885.1 Bacillota bacterium
AAAAAGAACCGTGCCGCCGTCTGTAACTGCATCCTTGATTGCAGCATAGGCTTCATCTACCTTAACAACGGACTTCTGTAAGTCAATAATGTAGATTCCGTTTCTCTCTGTGTAGATGTACTGCGCCATCTTAGGGTTCCATCTTCTTGTCTGATGTCCGAAATGTACACCAGCTTCCAATAACTGCTTCATTGAAATAACACTCATAATATACCTCCGTTTGGTTGTTTTCTTCCGCATATATCCTATCCCTAACAGACCTGAGAGTTCAGGCACCGTGTTATTGAATCCATATGCGTGTAATTTGACTACGATATTATATCATACTATTTTCTGGATGACAAGTATTTTATATTACATTGTAATCTGAGCTATAATTTCATCATAGGTTACGCCGATCGGCAAGGTATAAGTTCCAATTCCTATCACGCTGGCCTTGCCCTTCTTCATAATATATTTATTAAAATCATCCGAATCTTGAATGAGTCCCACCTTTTCAAGAAGTGCGGCTACCTCCCCGGAAGACATTCCTTTTTCCACTGTAAAGGCAATCAGTTCACCTGTATTAACTCCATCCCGCTCCTGGCTTTTTTCTTCCTTCGGATCCTCGGGCGCTGCTGTCGGCTCCGGCTCCTTTGTGGGTTCGGGTGACGGTGACGGCTCCTGCGTCGGTTCCGGTGAAGGCTTCTCCGGCATCTGTGTCGGCGCTTCTGAGAGCTTGCTGTTCTCCAGCATCTCCCCCAGGACATTATCCTTATCCGATTTCAGTTCCATACCCAAGGCCTCTGCACGCTTTATCACTTCCTGATCCGTCAGCTCTTCCTTCGGGTTAGCAATCGCCAGTACCAAAGTGGTGAGGAGAATACCAACTCCCAAGCCCCGCATATAATATTTCAGTTTCATAGTATTTTAATCCTCCACCCCGCCGCTCTCGGCGGTACAAAACCGGAAAGAAGCAGTTCGAATTACTTCTTTCCCTTGAATAAATCTATCACCAGCTTTACCTCTCCTTGACCGAGACCTAAGAGCTTTGATATCTCGACGATGGATTTCCCCTGAGAATATAAGGCTAAAATCTGCGTATTGTTATTAGAGCCCATCCCGTTTACGGAGCCAGACTCCTGCGGTGCCTGAGCCGGAGAGGCTGCTTTTTTTACCGTTTTCGCGCTTTGAGCAGTCTGCGCCTGGTTAAGTACCTTTTCAGCCGCCTGGATTTTTTCAGCTTTGGCTGCTTCCAGCCGATCCTTCTCTGCTTTACTGCCCAGTATTTCCTGAACCTTTATTTTAGATGCATCGATTTCCCTTATGGTTGCTTTTAATTCCTTTTCCTTATCATTCAACATATTGTAGAGAAACACTACCTCTTCATGGTTTCGTTTGATTTTCTCAATAATCTGCTCTGAAAAGTCATTCACCGCCATTATTTTTTCATTAGATAACTTACTTAAGGTATCCTCAGTATGTACGACGACTTCCTCCTGAACCTGGACCAAAAACCCGCGTGCCTGTTCCTTCAGATACTTTCTGTCCTCCTCCGTCAATGTCTCCTCAAAGGAGGATATGCTTTTCCCGATCATCTGCTTTTGTATCTTCTGCGAACGATCTACCAGGATGCAGCTGACGATAATGACGATGATACCTGCGATAATCAATACTATTTCTATAGGACTCATATTTTTCTCCATTCCAATGTATCTTATCCCTTGAAAGTCACCATACAACTTTCGGTATTTAAATCAACATATCAAAGCTGCCGCCATGAGACATGTTCTTTGCAGCCTTTGATTTGTCCTTTTCTTCTTCCTTCTCTTTTTTCTTCCCGCCGGGGCTGTAATTCTGGTTATTTCCTTTTTCCTTCGCATCATAACGGTATTCGTTCTGGTCAGCCTTCGTCGTCTGAGTCGGCTTGGATTGCTTTTGCTGAACTATATTCTGGAAATTCCGGCCAACCTGCTCCTGCGCATGCTGCGCCCGCTGGGTATCCTTGTGTTTGATCTGGGTGGCTTCCTGAGCCCTGATAACTTCTATTGGTCGTATCGGCATATTAACCCTCCGCATGCCGTTTTCGGCATCTCAAATAACAGGTGAAGCAGGTTTTTGGGCATCCTTTTCTACATCAACGGAATGACCTTGATATCGGCCCGGTCTCTCACAAATTTGCTGTGATGTGTCTCTTCCCTGACAAAATGTATCACATTGGATATTACAATCTTTGTCCCTGGATATATAATACCGGATACCTTGATCGAACCGGAGGTATTGTTGTCAACATCAATTTTCAACTCCTCATAGCGTCTTCTGGCTTCCTTGATCTGGGTTTCCAGTACAATATTATTCTGGGTAGCCTGCTTGAGGTAATCCAGCTTCTCTTCGGTGATCTGGGTGCCGGAAGAGATTTTCTTCCGGAACAGAATTAAGGCCTGTGCTAATCTTTCCTTATCAGCCATCATGGATGCGATTTTTTTCTCCAGTTCACGAAATTCCTCCAGTATTTTAGGCTCTATTCCTACCTCCAGTAAGGTAATCGTACCCATCTGCGAACCGGCGGTTTTTACCGAAATCATGGTACCGGAGCGTATCTCACCACCGGTAACAAAGCCTCGTTTTCCGCCTACAATGACATCTCCTTTGGCTGATACCCTGCTGTGAAGAATAGATTCTGTTGAAACATATCCCCCTGCTATGACTTCCGCATTCTCAATAAATTTGGTGATAATGTTCCCGTTCGCCCGCAGGATACCCTTATTCATTCCCTGCATACCGCGCTTGAGTACAATCTGCCCCCCCGCCTCGATATAGGCTCCCTCGACAACACCATTAACCTCAATATCTCCTTTTGCTCTTACGGAAAAACCGGTGATTACATTCCCTTTTATTACAACATTTCCTTCGTAATCAATATCTCCGGTGGAAGCATCGACATCGGCATGTACTTCATAGGTATCGGCTACAAATACTCTGCCGTCCACCACGCTGACATGACCGTCCACCTGGGAATACATTTTTAATCCATCCTCGGATAGATAGATATTATTGCCATACCGCAGCACCCGGTTACTCACCTTGTTCGGACGCATCATAACACCGCAGACATCAATACCGGGCTTCCCCGGATCCATAGGCGCAAGCGTTGCCAGCAACTGATTCTTGCGGCAGTGGCTTATCATATCTAATTGATGGAAATCGACCGATCCATCCTCATTTCTTTTTGGCTTTAAAGTTAAATCAGTATTAAAATGATATGTAATTACAGCATCACGGCCATTTACCGGAGGGGTTGCTCTTGCTAAAACATAATCTGTACAATATCTCCGGTCTTTCAGATATTCCATGATGGCACTCTCGTTCAAACCGTATTTGACTCCTGCCTTTACCAGCGCCGAAATGATTTCATCTTTCATCATCAGATGTCCGTGATTAGAAGGCGGATAAAATCTTGCTATGGCATACATGCGGTCTTCCGAAATATCCACCTTGACAGACTCATCTATTGTGAGTGCCTGATCCTCGGATATCTTAATTTCAACGAAGTCCCCCTCCATCATTAAAGCTCTTCCAATCGCAACCTTATCATATTCATAAATTTTCTTATCAATAAGATATTTGCTGATTTCTTCATATAAAACAGCCTCTCCGCCCTGCTCTGCACCATACATTTTCAGATAGGTTCCATCCTGCTTTATTATGATTTGAAAGAAACCATTTCTCCCGCTCATTCTTCTCCTCCTAATACCTTTTTCCTTCCCCAAGGGAATTCAAATTCATCTCAGATATGAAGGCTTATAAACCGGTTAAAACCTCCATATTACTGCCCAGTCGAAGTTTCATCTTTTGCAATGCCTTTGTATGTAATTGGGAGATCCGTGACTCGGATACTTCCAGGATTCTGCTGATTTCCTTTAATGTGAGTTCCTCATAATAGTAGAGTACAATAACTTTTTTCTCCTTCTCCGTTAACGTTTCCAGAGTTTTTACCAACAGCTCCTTCAACTCCTGTTTCTCTACAACTTTATCCGGCTGATCAAAATCGGCCGTCAGATTCTGCTCTACCTTTGCTTCCGCCCCCTGCTCCATGAATTCATCCAGGGATATAATATTGGTTACCTTAGTCTGATTCTGCCAGTTTTCAAATTCATCCACCGATATCTCCAACTCAGAAGCAATTTCCTCATCACTGGCCATCCGGCCGTATCTCTGCTCAAGGCTCTGGTATGCCATATCGATCTTTCTTTGCTTTTGCCGGATGCTTCTGGGTATCCAGTCCATCTTCCTGATC
>JAEZFH010000500.1 GCA_023437885.1 Bacillota bacterium
GCAGGAGCAGATGCTGTTGCTTGTGTTAAATCAACCTGTTACAACTTACGCAAAGCAAATTATGGTGTTAATGTCCTATCAGATTGCATTACCAGTTATGATAAAAGGAAAATTGACGAAATGCTGCAATATTATGAAAGTAAAGGCAGTAAAATTATTTATTTGAATGACCTGTTAAGTTAAGCACTTTCCCATATTAACCGTTAAGCTGCTCAATCTGCTCTTGAATGTCCCCGATTTTTCCGGTTTTCTTTTTTGCCATAAAAAAAACACTTTCGGTTTTGAGTAAAAAAAAGCGGCTTACCCTTTTGTGAGTAAGCCGCCGTTATGTTTGTATTCGTGGCAGTATCATGACTACCCTTTACAAGCATACTTCCATGCTTGCAGGGTATACCCATATTACATCGGTGCAAATAGCTCCTCCAATTCCTCCTTCGATAAGGAATTAATGAATACTTCCTTCGAACTGATAATCGAATCAGATAATTCCTTCTTTCTTCGTTGGAGCTTGAAAATCTTTTCTTCAATCGTACCTTTTGTTATCAGCTTCATCACATGAACCTTATTCTGCTGTCCGATCCGGTAAGCCCGGTCGGTTGCCTGATCCTCTACTGCCGGATTCCACCAGGGATCATAATGAATTACTGTATCCGCGCCTGTCAGATTCAGCCCGGTACCGCCAGCCTTAAGCGATATCAGGAATTCCCTGCCTTCCCCGGAATTGAAACGCTTTACATAATCATTGCGGTCCTGGGTTGCAGTGGCTCCTTCCAGATAGAAATAGGGAATATCCAGCTCCTTCAGCTCATCTTCAATAATTCGAAGCATGGAGGTAAACTGAGAAAATACTAGAATTCGATGGTCATTTGTGATTGCCTCCGGTATCAATTCCATCAAAAGCTCCAGCTTACCGCTGCCACCCTGGTAATTCTCCAGAAAAGTGGAAGGATGACAGCAAATCTGACGCAGTCTGGTGAGAGCCGCCAGTATTTTCATTCTGCTCTTCTCCACACCGTTTTCCTCAATCTCAGAATGGAGCTCACTTCGGATGTTTTCCAGATAAGACAGATATACCAGCTTCTGTCCCTCGGACATTTCCGTCAGCATCTTGGACTCATATTTATCCGGAAGCTCTGTTAATACATCCTTCTTCATCCGTCGAAGGATAAATGGCTCAATATGCTGGTGCAGGTCACTCAGGGCCTGGGCATCCTCCTTCATGATCGGCTTCTCAAACAGCTCCACAAAACGGGAATGGGAATAAAGATATTCCGGCATAATAAAGTCAAAGATGGACCAAAGCTCAGATAAACTGTTTTCAATCGGTGTACCGGTCAGGGCATACCGGTGCTTTGCCCGGAGCCGCTTTACCGACTTAGCATTCAGTGAGGAATCGTTTTTGATATACTGAGCCTCATCAATGAACACCGTATGGAAGTCCAGCTTTTCATACATCGTAATATCCCTGCGGATCAACGGATAGGATGTAATTAGGACATCGTAATCCTTATATGCTTCAATCGCCTCCTGCCGCTCTGAGGGAATGCCGGTGATCACCAGCGCCTTCAGAAACGGCGCAAAATTCTCAATCTCGTCCTGCCAGTTATAGATCAGAGAAGTCGGGCATACAATCAGGTGATGTGCCCCCTCTCCCTCTTCCATGCAGGACGCTATATATACAATGGACTGCAGCGTCTTTCCCAGACCCATATCATCGGCAAGAATTCCGCCCAGTTCGTTCTCCGCCAGGGGTTTGAGCGATTTGTAGCCGGTTAGCTGATAAGGCCGGAGATCTGCCAGAATTCCCTGAGGCAGCACATGCTCCGTCTTAGCCGGATTTAATATCTTCTCCGTGAGTGCCATAAAATCCCGGTCCCGTTCAAAGACAAAATCCTGATTGGAAAATGCCTTATCAAGATAGAGGGCATGCTGTTTTTCCAGCAGCAGGGCATCCTCCTTCAAATTTTTATCCTTAATATTCAGGGAACCCAGTATGTGGGATACTTCATTGATGGTCTTGTCTTCCAGATTGATAAAGCTGCCGTTCTTAAGCCGGTAGTACTTCTTCTTCACCTGGTAGGAATGCAGTAATTCCTTTAGCTCCTCCTTCGGTACTTCGGCAAAGGACAGATCCAGCTCCAGCATGTTAAATTCGGAATTCATCCGGACCCCCGCCTTAAAATTGCCCGGAGCTCGAATCCCGAGGCGTCTGAAGTCCTCCGAATAATACAGGGTGGCACTTTCCTCCAGCTCCATAACTCTCCCGGAGAGGAAATCATATATCTTATCCTCCTCTTTGAGAAGGTAAAAATTCTTATAGGGAACAAACCCCAGCTTCAGCAGCTCCGATATGATGGAATCCTCTTTTTCTCTCTGGCGAACCACGATATAGGAGCCCGCCGCCGCATTTGAAAAGGAATTAAATTCATACTCACCGTATTTATATTTTAATTCGGCCTTAATTCCTGTCTTATATTTGTCGAAATAGAGCTTCGCTTCCATATCACAGGTGATATACCTGCTGCGTAGCTCTTCCGGTACATCCAGCACCATCGTTTCACTGATTCTTGGTAAAACATGCTCTAGAAAGCTGGTTTTATTATCCCCGCGGAAGGTCAGCGGCTCCTTATCCTTACCCAGGCTGTTATAGAAGGGTTTGTAATTGCGGATAAACTTCTTATCCGGCATATAAATTGCTCCGTCATAAAACAGCAGCTCCCCTGTCTCCGTCAGCGGCAGAACCGATTCCTTACCCTGATAGTCAATCGTAATGGAATCCTCATCCAGAGACAGCTGATATGCAATCCCCGGATTCCCCTTGATGAAAACCACCTCCGGATACAGCTTCCCATACAGCTCCAGAATAAAGGGAGTTCCGTTCAGAAGCTCCAGAATCTTGACAAGCATATTCTTTGTGATAAACATCTGCGATTTGGAGAATATTTTTGAAAAATGAGTACTGTCCACCACCTCTTGAATCTCATAAATACCCAAGAAATAATCCAACAGCCCCAGAGAGACAGCGTCAAAAGTGCTCTCTCCGCTCACATATTTGAACTCTTTACCGATGGCAAAGCTTTCTTTATGATAAATATCCGACAAAAATTTCTTAACCGTTTGGATTTTATATTTACGGCTGCTTCCTCCCCGCAGGGATACCATAGCCCTTCCGCTTTCCCCCTTGATGATGGACGGAATACTTACAATAACCTCAAGTGAAAAGGTCTCACCAACCAGTGCCGAATCCTCCTGCGACATAAAATAGTCCAACAGCTGTACTACTTTTCGCTCACTGGGATTGGCCGACTCGGTCAGTAAAGAACGCTCCTGATATTTCAGTACAAATAACAATGCAGCCACAACATGCTTACAGGCCCCCTGATCCTTCAGGCGGGAAGGGCAATTGCAGCTGTAATCAAAGGAACCATCCTCCTGCTCATCTATTGTAACAGAATAATTATAATTTCCCCGAACGGTGAGACGATATTGCCGGCTGGTATTGGAATAGGTCGCATTCACAATGCGGTTATCCTTATAATATTGCAAACCCCGTGCATAAATCGTATAATTGGAAGCTAGGTTCCGTATCCCTGTACGCGAAATCTGAATCATATACGCACACCTTTCCTGACTTGAATCAAATTAGCGGAGACAATATCTCATCACACTCATTGTACGCAAGCATCCCTGTAACCGGGCTCTTCGTGCCATGATGAATACCAGTTCCGCTCAGCACCGTCATAATGTCTCATGACATTATACCATAATAAGAAAGAAATGTGTAAATAATTTCGTGCCTTGCCAGAACTTTATGTTAATAATATGTGCATCTGGCAATTCAGATGCCTATACGTGAGTTCTACTGTACTCTGGCAGTCACCTGGTTTTCCGGATTCAACACTATTTTCAACCATCATTTTTTGGCCTGCCTCAAATAAAAAGAGAGAGTATCTGCTTAATATTAGATACTCTCTCTAAATTATTAAATTATTCATCCATCTCTGGTACATGCCATCTCATCTTCAGAACTGCATTGAAATATTTCACACCGCCTTTGGTGGTCTTGTACCAACCTTTATCTCCTTGGGTGTTCCATCTAATGTGTTTGGTGGTCTGTACCGTCCTTTCTTTTATATTTGTTTTGAGGTATTACAATAATGTTTTCGGTGGTCTATACCATCCTTTCCTACATATTCTTATAACCTCATCTATAGTAATCCCTCCATGTGTCCGAGGGTTATTACCTGATAATGAGTAGAGATTTATCTCTTCAATGGACTCACTCCCTTCATTATGTATTTGCTCCCTAAGCTTTTTTTCTCTCTCTGTTTATGAATTTATTGTACTATAGTAATCTCAATTTGTCAATACTATTATTCGACATTTTATAAATTTTTATATAATTATTTATTCTGTCAACATTATTCTGAATACATTGAATATATACATTTATTTATTGTATAATTCAAACGGATATTCCGTTAAAGTTCTCTAATTAAATCCGAAATTACATATTGCTTTTTTGATATCCTTATACTAATATATTTAGTTAAGGGATAAAATCAGCGTCCAATATTCATACTTTCTTAAAGTAAACCTATTTAAATTAATTAACCTATGGAGGTGTCTATGAAACATATTATCAGTCCAACTGACCTTACTGTTTCTGAGCTTGGTGAGCTTCTGGAATTATCAGAAAAAATAATTGAAAATCCCAAACGCTTCGCCGATGTATGCCGTGGTAAGAAGCTAGCCACATTATTCTATGAACCAAGTACTCGAACCCGTCTTAGCTTTGAAGCCGCAATGCTTAATCTTGGAGGTAATATCCTAGGATTCTCATCCGCCGATTCCAGTTCGGCAGCCAAAGGCGAAAGCGTTGCTGATACTATTCGAGTTATTTCTTCTTACGCAGATATCTGTGCTATCCGCCATCCCAAGGAAGGCGCCCCATTCGTTGCTTCTACTCATTCTTCCATTCCTGTTATCAATGCCGGCGACGGCGGTCATAATCATCCCACTCAAACTTTTACCGATTTATTAACCATTAAGAATCTCAAAGGACGATTAAATAATTTAACCGTCGGTTTTTGTGGCGACTTAAAATTCGGCCGTACTGTACATTCTTTAATTAATGCTTTGGCAAGATACGATAACATTAACCTTGTACTTATTTCACCGGAGGAGCTGCGTATTCCCGCCTATCTCCGTGAAGAGGTTTTGAACGCAAACAATATCCGTTTCGAGGAAGTCCGCAGTCTTGAGGATGCAATGCCTTCCCTTGACATTCTCTATATGACCAGAGTCCAGAAGGAGCGCTTCTTCAATGAAGAGGATTATATCCGTTTAAAGGATGTCTATATCCTGGACTCCAAGAAAATGGCACTTGGAAAGCCGGATATGCTTGTGCTTCATCCGCTGCCCAGAGTAAATGAAATCGCAACCGAGGTAGATGAGGATCCCCGTGCCGTATACTTTAAACAGGCTGAATTCGGGGTCTACGTCCGCATGGCTTTGATCATGAAATTATTGGAGGTAGAGGAATGATAAATACAGAGAAGCAAAAGCAGGAATTAAATATCAGCGGACTGGATCAGGGAGTTGTAATAGATCATATTAAGGCTGGCGGTGCATTGAAGATTTACTCCTACCTTGATCTTGAGAATAAGGATGTTTCTGTCGCTATTATTAAGAATGCCAAGAGCAATAAAATGGGCAAAAAGGATATCATTAAGATTGAAGGAACCATGGAAGATCTGAACCTGGATATTCTGGGCGCTCTGGATCACCGCATCACGATTAACATTATTGAGGACGGTAAGATCGTCGGAAAGAAAAATCCCACTTTGCCTGAGCACGTATCCAATATCTTAAAGTGCAAAAACCCAAGATGTATCACCTCAATTGAACCGGGTCTGGTACATTCCTTCAAGCTGACTGACCGGGCAAACGGTGTATACCGCTGCATTTACTGCGAGCAGGCCTTCGACCGCAGATAATATTCTGCAGCTAGCAAAATTTCACCCTCTTCACAAACAAGGCTTGGACATCAAAATACCGATGTTCAAGCCTTTCACTATGACCGATAAAATCAGTGTCTATGACATTCCAGATTTAAACCGACAGATATTTATTACAGAATTCAGTCTTAGCGATTTGGGAATACTTCATTACAAACTCAGTCTTTTCAAAAGTATACCTGTCCCTGTCATGAAGATATTGATCTTTTAATTGCAGCTTCAGCCTTCCGTACTCTTTGGCAACATCAGGATGGGCGATCAGATAATCCTTGAAATATAATTCGCTCCAATCCCCCATAAGCCTGACATGCAGATGAAACACCTTTTCAGCAAAGCCTTCCGCGGTGTATCCCTTATTCAGTGACATCTTAAATTCCGGTTCTTCCTGGTATGACATTACGACCCAACCGGCATCCACAAGTTGCTGTTTTATCTCTGGCAAATCACTGTGCTCGTCAAGCTCCAGCAGGATATCAACGGTCGGCTTCGCAATCAGACCTTCGACCGCACTGCTCCCAATATGATTGATACGTCTGATGATACTCTTATCGATCGCTTTTTCAATCTCACTCTTCTCTGTCAGGTACCACTCCTTATAATAAGGATTATGCTCCTTTAGTATAATGGGGAACAACTCCCATAATTCCTCCAACGTCATTTCAGACAATGCTTTTCTCATACTGCCCCTCCTCTTCTGATAAACTCCTTCTTTGCCAAATCCCCCTCATGTCCGTCTAGTTTTATTAATATCCCAGCTTCCTTCCCTCCTCACTAAGGCAGCCCCAAAGCATCACTGTTACAATTGAGGTAAATAGCTGATCAAAGGTAATGTTCATATCCTCCATGACATTATAGTGTACCAAATGGCTGACGGAAGCGATCATCATATGCGTAACCAGCCGTTCATCCATCTGAGGATGGAATAATCCATTTTTCTTCCCTTCCTTCAACAAACGAACCAGATTATTCAGCATAATCCGTTCTCTGGCTTCTGTGATTTTCTCGTAAGCTGCGGGCATACTGCGCTCCATATATTCCAGAATGCCCGGATTTATTTTTGCCAATTGGCCAGCAACATTTTTTAAGAATGTATTTAATTTCTGTACTGTTGTCAGCTCATCATCCGCTAATATTTTTTCAATATTCCTTTCCACAAGTCCGGCAAAATAATCTATTGTCTGCAGGATCAGGTATTCCTTGGAGGGGAAATACTTATACAATGTGCCCTTTCCCATCCCTACGCCTTTTGCTATATCATCCATTGTCACCTGGGATATTCCCACCGCATTGAACTTGCTGAAGGCAAAATCCATAATACGGCTTCTTTTATTCTCATCAGATGCCACTTATCATAATCCTCCTTACCTTCTATATGTTTCGGTATTTCTTTAAAGCAAATATATTCAGGACAAAGAATACGACAATGAAAAGCAGCAATGCCGCGGCATCGGGAGCCACCTCACTCAGGCCGTATCCTCTGATTGTAATGCCGCTTAAAGCATTACAGGCATAGTATACCGGCATAATTCTTGATAATACCCCGAGATGATAGGGCAGCGTATCCAGTGATATCAAGCCGGAGAAAAAAATCTGAGGTATTACTACTACAGGAATGAATTGCATAATCTGAAACTCATTGTTGGCAAAGATCGAACAAAAGGCTCCGATACAGACCGCGGACATCGCCATTAATATCATTATAATGCCGGCGGATATCAAAGAACCGTTAATTGTCATCTTCAGCACCCATTTCACATAGCATAATAGTATAATGCTCTGTAGCATAGCAAAGATGCCAAAGCCCATTGTATACCCCAGGACCACCTGCCACCGGCGGACAGGCGTAATCATCAGCCGCTCCATCGTCTGGTTGGTTCGCTCCCGGACAAAGGAAATTCCCGCAATAATAAAGATTAAAAAGAAAGAAATTATCCCCAGCAGTACATATCCCAAACTGTTAAACATCGTAGCATCGCTTTCACCATAAAGAAGTTCAACTCTCATGGAGCCGGCCGGGTTAAGCTCCTTCATTGCCTCGGTGATTGCCTTCTTCACAACACCTGTCTTCACAGCATCATTGCTTTCCAATAGAAGTACCACCTCTTTGCCTTCCATGAAAAGAAATGCATCCAGCTTCTTCTCACTCAATTCTTCTTTTGCTTCTCCTGCGGATAAATGACGGATCGTAACCTCCTGCTGCTCAATACTCGAAACCAGCTGCCCGGGAATGTTTTCTACTGCAATTGTAGCTTTATAGTCAGAATCCCCCAGCAAAAAGAATAACAGGGTAAACAGGAAGATCGGAACAATCAAAATCAGCCCCAGGGAACGTTTGTCATTTACTGTCTGGCGAATAATTCTGGATACGATAAATAATGTGTTCATTCCTGTACCCCTCCCTTGATCAGAAATAATTCTTCTATATTATGACTTCCGGTCTGATCAAGCAAAGCCGGGACAGAATCACAGGCGATCACCGCTCCTTTATAGACTAGGCCCAAACGGTCACATTTCACCGCCTCATCCATAACATGAGTGGTAACAATGATTGTCTTTCCCTGCCTTTTCAGAAGGTCAAATTCTTTCCAGATCTTTTGTCGGAGAATCGGATCAATTCCAACCGTCGGTTCATCCAGAATTAATATTCGGGGATTATGAAGCAGAGCAATGGCAAGGGAAAGGCGTTTTCTCATTCCCCCGGAATAATTACTCACTTTTTTCTTGCTGTCCTTTTCCAGGTCAACCAATTTGAGAACCTCCTGCATCCGCAGCTGAAGCTCCGGTGCCTTCCGATGGTACATACCGCCGAAGAATTTCAGATTATCATATCCGGAGAGATCGTTATATAATGCATCATTCTGCGGCATATAGCCAACCCTGTCCAATATCTTCAGGTCCGGTACCACACAGTCCATAACACGGATATTACCATGGTCTGCCTTAATGGCTCCCAGAATTAACCGGATGAGGGTTGTCTTGCCGGAGCCGGAGGGTCCAATTAAACCAAAGATTTCATTTTCATTAATGGCTAGATTGATATCCGTTAAAACCTTCTGCTTTTTAAATTCCTTTGACACTTCTGTTATTTCAATTAACACGTTATGACTTCCTTTCTGTCAGCAGAATACTAATAGAACTTTTTGAGTTCCTTAAGTTCCAATATAGCACCACCATTTTGTGATGTCAAAGATTACTTTTTCTATCGTACATAAAAAACGGCAAGTGAAAAACCGTCTGCTGTTGCGAATAAAAAAGAGCTGTGCTCCACTAACGCTATCCGTTAATTTTGCATCAGCCCCTTCCCGTTCAGCAGAGAAATCCTTAAAAATTAGCTCTTCCCGCAACCACAGGCCAGTTAATATTATTCATAAAAGCATCAATATATCCCGCCTTATTGTCCGCATACTGCAGAAAATAAGCATGCTCATACATATCCAGAACCAGAATCGGTGCGGAATATGCGATGTTACCCAGATCATGGGCATCCAAACTAATATTGCGCAGCCTCATGCTTCTTTGGTCAAAGCAAAGAATCGCCCATCCTCTGCTGGCTTTTGCCGTAGCAATAAAATCTTCCTGCCAATTCTTAAAACTGCCAAAATCCTGTACCAGCATATCAGCTGTGATCTCATCCGGCGTAGGTGTATTTCCTCCGATATTTTCAAAATATAATTCATGGAGGATAACACCGTCCAGAGCATAGGTTTCCCCTCTCTTCAGTTCCCGGTACCAGCTGAAGGTAGTATTGGACTGATCCCTCTGCGCATCTCCATGCATCAGTATCTCATCAATTTTATTAATGTTTGTGACATAACCATCATACAGGCGCATATGTACTTCAAACTGTTCCCGGTTCACTACTGTAATATCATCTGTGTATCGGAATTCTATTTTCTCTATCATGGCCTTTACCCTCTCTTCCCATAACAAGCTGAAATATTTCTTCTATATCATACGATAGCTTATCCAAATATATTCGTACTATTACGGGAATACTCAAAAGAATTACGGCTCATGATCCATAACTGCAGGTGGCAGACTGCTTGTCCTATGTTATTGAACACAGGCAAGGTTCTATAATGGCTTGCTCCATTCTGCAGTTAATCAGTTCTTATGAAACAAATGAGTGGTTTTGCCAAAGGAATATGCTAGAACAATCCGGTAATCATACCATTTTCATCAACATCGATTCCCTCAGCCGCAGGAACCTTCGGCAATCCCGGCATTGTCATCACTGTACCGGTAATTGCCACAACAAATCCCGCTCCGGCTGATACATAAACCTCTCTGATATTGATATGGAAGCCCGTTGGCCTGCCCAACCGGGAGGCATCATCGGATAAGGAATACTGGTTCTTCGCCATACACACCGGTAATTCCTTGTAGCCCAGAGCCTCAATCGTCTTGATCGCACTTTCGGCCGCCAGATCATAGGTTACTCCGTCCGCACCGTAGATTTCCGCAGCAATCGTCTCAATCTTCTCCTTAATGGATAAGGTTACATCATATAAAGGCTTATAATTGCTCTGCTTGGTTTTGATCGTCTCAAGGACCTTACCCGCCAGATCAATTCCGCCTTCTCCTCCCTTCTCCCAAACCTCGCATAAGGAGAAGTCACAATCTCTTTGTTCACAAAATTCTCTGATATATTGAAGCTCCGCCTCTGTGTCCGAAACAAACCGGTTAAGGCTGACGATCACCGGAACACCGAATTTCTGCAGATTCTCAATATGCTTCTCCAGGTTAACAATTCCCTTTCTCAAAGCCTCCAGATTCTCAGACCCTAATTCGGTCTTTGACACACCGCCGTTATACTTCAACGCTCTGACGGTTGCTACCAGAACAACCGCATCCGGCTTAAGCCCTGCCATCCGGCATTTAATATCCAGGAACTTCTCAGCCCCTAAATCCGCACCAAAGCCTGCCTCCGTCACAACCACATCTGCTAGCTTTAATGCTGTCTTGGTTGCTCTCACACTGTTGCAGCCATGAGCGATATTGGCAAAGGGCCCGCCATGAATAATTGCCGGGGTATTCTCCAGGGTCTGAATTAAATTAGGTTTCAGGGCATCCCTAAGTAATGCCGCCATTGCTCCGACCGCTCTCAACTGCTTTGCTGTTACAGGCTGTCCTTCATAATTATAGGCAACAACGATTCTGCCAAGCCTTTCCTTCAAATCCCGGATATCCTCTGCAAGACACAGCACTGCCATGATTTCCGAAGCCACTGTAATAATGAAATGATCTTCACGTACAACTCCGTCCGTCTTTCTTCCGAGTCCTACGACAATATTACGAAGTACCCGGTCGTTCATATCAACACAGCGCTTCCACACAATCTGATTCGGATCAATTCCCAGCGTATTTCCCTGCTGCAGGTGATTGTCCAGCATTGCTGCCAGAAGATTATTCGCAGAGGTAATGGCGTGAAAATCACCGGTAAAATGCAGATTTAAATCCTCCATCGGAACCACCTGGGCATTGCCCCCGCCGGCCGCTCCCCCCTTGATACCAAAGCAGGGCCCCAGGGAGGGCTCCCTCAGGGCTATACAGGCTCGTACCTTCAAAAGGCCTAATGCCTGTCCCAGTCCAACCGTTGTTGTTGTCTTCCCTTCCCCTGCGGGAGTAGGATTAATCGCTGTTACCAGCACCAGCTTTCCATCCGGATTATCTTTTACCTTATCCCATAAATCATCGGATAGCTTTGCTTTGTATTTTCCATAGTATTCCAAATCCTCTTCGGAAATATTAAGCTTTTCCGCTACTTCCCGGATATGCTTTAACTGTGCTTCCTGTGCTATTTGAATGTCAGATTTCATTTGTTCTCCGCCTTTCTTGTTTGATAATGCCTGAATATCCACGAGCTTCCCTAAGATGTGGCAATCATCTCCGTATAGCGCATATATGCGCATACACTGGATAATGTCTGCCAACATTGCACCATATACACAAGTGCATATGGTATGCCGCTTTGCAGCAGGGTGCGCACTCCCTCCGGTCGGCGCCGGTATAATGTCTGTCGACATTATACCATGATTGTAGCTATTTATCCTAAATTATTCAAGATGACTGTAATATTTAATTTATTAAAAATGATAATTATCTGGCAGCTCAATACTAATAATTCTTTCAGAACCGCTTTTCCTATGCTGCCATTTCCGCAGTGCTTTCAGAATCCCATCGTGAAATTGACAATATTTATGGAATAAAATGCAATACTGTCTAATAAGGAACATTAAATACAAAAAATACTTGCGTTTCGAATAGAGGACAGCTATACTATTTATAATTTAACCCAAATAATTCTGCTTGTGATAAAATAGAAAGGATGTACCTAATGAAATTTAACACCGTGATTTTTGATTTGGACGGAACCTTATTGAATACTTTGGATGACCTGCGGGATAGCCTGAACGAGGTTCTGGCTTCTAAGGGCTATGCCTTAAGAACTCTTGAAGAGGTCAGGCGATTCGTAGGTAACGGTGTCAGAAATCTGGTTCGAAGATCCCTCCCCGCGGAATGTACCGATGATGAAGTGACTCTTATTATGGAGGAATTCAAGGAAAACTATAAGCATAATATGCAGAATAAAACAAGACCCTATAACGGTATCATGGAGTTATTATTAGACCTGAACCGCTTTAATTACAAAATTGCGATCGTTTCCAATAAATATGATGCTGCTGTGAAGGAATTATCCCGAACCTACTTCGGCAACCTGATTCCTGTTGCAATCGGTGAAACCTCGGAAATAAAGAGAAAACCCGCTCCGGACAGTATCTATACCGCTGTTAAGGAATTAGGCTCTGATCTGCGTTTTACTGTTCTGGTCGGCGATTCTGAAACGGATGTACAGACTGCTAAGAATGCAGGCATCCCCTGCATCGGCGTTACCTGGGGCTTTCGCTGCCGTGAAGTACTGCGAAGGGAAGGTGCGGATTACCTGATCGACACCCCCAAGGAACTTCTGACATTAATGTAAAGCATATTATGTTTTCCTATTAAAAGATAGAATTGCAGAATAGTTCCATGTATTTGTATATGAGGTTATTATATAAGCTTATTAAGAGGACAGCCAACGGTCAAAGTTTGGCTGTCCTCTTTGCTGATAAACGAAAGGCAGCCGTTAGTTTCCTCCGAACCTCTCAAAAAATATCTCCGGCGACATAAGTGCATCGGCATTTGTGTTGATTTCTTCTATACTCCAATCCCACCATTTGACACGGAGCAACGTTTCAATCATTTCCGGTGAATAACGATATCTTTTGATTTTTGCGGGAACACCGACCACCACAGCATAAGGCGGCACATCTTCCAGTACAACCGCAC
>JAEZFH010000057.1 GCA_023437885.1 Bacillota bacterium
GCAGGAGAGCTTATCGATGCGGTTGAGGTGGATACGGCCAATATGCAAAAGCAGATAATGAGTGAAGTTGAGTCGTCCGGTTCAAAAAATCCGGTTAATGCAATTCTTAAAATGTTTGGTTTACGGATTGTGAAAGAGAATCTGGTGGGAGATGGTGATCAGCTTAAAAATAAGTGGAAGAAACTGATCTGCCTCAAGGAAAGCGAGTTTGATCAAAAGCTGAGTGTATTAAAAAGCAAGTTAAGCACGTACGAAAAGGAAAAGAGGGCACGTGAGATGCTCCTGGATGATCAGAATACGGAGAAGGTTCGAATTATCGAAAATATGAAAAAAGACATTCAGAATGAGCGTAATAAGTATCTTTCCTTCGAGGAAGGTATTCTGTTAAATCTACAGCAATTAATCTCCAATGTGAGTGAAGAGGAGAATGAGTCCGTATATAAGGAAATCCTGGAGCTGATCAATGACATCGGGATCACTGTAAGATGGGATCTGAATGAAGGAAAGCTATCGAATTACTTTACAGTACAAAAGGTTACGAAAGTAAGGGAGAGTAAAACGGTTCGTTTGATAAATTATGAGGAGGAAGAATACCATGTCATTAAGCCATGCCTTTTGGACAAAGAGGGTGTAAGACTGAAGGGCCTTATCTATAGCGTTGTGAAAGATGAATAGGGGAGAGGGGTTTTTATATGAATAAAACTTACATAGGATATGATTTGGGTGATGGAGAGACAATTGCAAATTATATTAATACGGATGTAAGCACCGGCAGCAGCAAGAGTGAGATTGCAGATGTCACTATGCCGGGACAGAATACGGCTGGACTGGCGATTCCGACAACCTATGCATATAAGAAAAATACAAAGGATTTGGTTTTTGCTGCCTTTATCATGATGAATGATGATGAGGTTGATAATGTGAATACCAACTTCAAGCGAAGACCTACGGATTTACTGCCGCAATTATCAGATGTGGAGCGGAACGCTTTAGAGACAGAGTTTATTGCGGACACCAGAGAATGGCCTCCGATTGCCGAGGCACAAACACCGGCGCTGATCAACTATAAAAATCATATTATAAAATTTACCAACGGAGTTTTTTTGAATCCGGATTTTGTTGAACGAATTAAGACGGCCTCCAAGGGTTCCGTTCAAATCGTAGTAAGTATCGGACATCCGACAAAATGGGGCAGCTTGGACTGCGCTATTTACCGCAAGATATTGATGCAGACCGTTCTTGGCGAGAGTACCTATATCGGAATTCCCTTAAAGATCCTTCTGGCGGGAGAATCAAGAGCGGCATTTTTGTATGTAAGAGATGCTTATGATATGAACAGCCAGCTGACCGAGCACATTCTCCTGATGGATGTCGGCTCCTCTACCATTGATATTACCGCCTTAGCGGGAGGCGATTCCAGAAGCTGCAGCCATAATGACGGTCATAATTATCTGGGAGCAAGAATTATCGATTATTTCATCTTTGAATGGTTTAAGAATGAAATCATTAAGAAGGGCTATGAAGAAGACTATCAGGATAAGGTAGCCAATAATCCCACCTATGAAAATGCGGTACTGTTAAAATGCCGCAAAGCCAAGGAGGATTTATTCAGCACGGATTCTGGCATGGTGAATATTTATACAGATTGGTTTAAGATGAAATTATCACGCGAGGATATCGACGGCATGATGAGCCGGCCGATGGAGCCGATTCTTACGAAGTATTTAAAGATTTCGGAGGACATCCGTCGAAATATGGGCAACAGAAGCTATAAAGAGGAGTTGGAGAGGTTTCTGCAACAGGAGAGAAGTATCATGAAGGAAAAGGGTCTGAAGATAAACCAGATCATTTTAACCGGCAGTGCCTCCAAAATGCCCGTGGTCAGGGAGATCACCAAAAAGATATTTGCAGAGGTGACGGCAAAGGATATCTTTATGGATATGGACCCCTCCAAGACGATATCAAAGGGCCTTGCCCTGGTGGGTATTTCCAATGATAAATCAGAGGAGTTTCAAAATGATGCCAGGCTTCTCGTGAAGAATACCATTCCCCAGATAGCAAAGGATAATATGTCAAAGCTTGCGAAGCCTTTGGCAAAGACAGTAACGGATATTATCTGTGATGATATCGTCCTGCCGGAGCTGAAAAAATGGAGGGACGGCAAGTATACAGCTTTACAGGATGCCATGGATGAGGTACAGAAAAAATGTGACGAGAAGAGCTTGGCTAATCTGTTAAATACAAATCAAAAATGTAAGGATATTATTACAGGCTGGATTGTTGATATCATTGGTGCGGAGATGGCGATCGAAATTAAGAAGCTCTGTATCAAATATAAAATCAAGGACTTTGATGTAAATGATTTGAATGTAATGAATATGAATGTCAAGGGATCACAATTCGGCAAGGGGATCTCAGAGTCGGTATCTGATAAAATACTGTCTCCGGCAGATATGCTGGTCAATATCGTTGCGGTGATTACCGGCATAATCGTAGCAATAATAACCCCCTTTGCATTAGGAATACTGGTTGGGTTGCTTTCCTGGATTTCGGTATCCATTGCCGGTGTAATTTTCTCCGTACTGATTGCACTTCCCGGTCTGGGATGGGCGGCCTTATTGGCAATCACCGGTTTTGCGGGGGCTTATCTGGTAAAGCATAGCTTTGAGGAAGTAAAGGATAAGATTTCTGATAAGATTATTGAAAGTGATCTTCCGCAGATGTTCCGCAATCGAATTAAAGATAAGAAACTGACTGAGGCAATCTCCTCCAACAAAGAGAAGATCGCAACAGAAATTGAAAATTCCATTTGCTCGGACCAGGCAGTGAGCACAATTGAGAAGCAGATCTGCACCGTTTTTGAAAACAGGGTCAAGGTAATTATCGATAGTATCAGATACATCATAGAAAGTAATTAGTATAACCCGCTTCTTCATCATCTGTATGGGCTGCCGCAAAGCGGCAGCAGAGAGGAAATAATGAGAACGATATACATCGGATTTGACCTTGGAGACGGTGAAACCATTGCCAATTATATTCAAACCTTTGACAGTAATGCCGCCATCAGTGAAATTAGTGACATTCTGATGCCGGATACACAGTATGCCGGTACCACCATCGCCACAGCCTATGCTTATAAAAAGAATTCCATGGATATTGCCTTTTCCCCTTATATTATTAAAAACGAAGAGGACGTGGAAAATATACATACTAATTTTAAAAGGCGTCCCTCTGATTTGATTTCGGCAGAGGCAAACAGGAAGCAGGATACACTGGAACAAATCCTTGATGCAGCAATATCACGTGAATGGCCGTCGGAGAGGCTGGTACAGTCGCAAAGGCTGATCGAATACCGAGATCAGGTGGTAGAGTTTACTAATGCAGTGTTTCAAAACTCTTCCTTTCAGGAACGACTAAAGCTGGTATTCCGGTCAGCAGATAGGATTGTTGTCTGTGTGGGGCATCCAACCAATTGGAGTACCCTGGATTGTAAAATTTACAAAAAAATACTTCAAAAAAGCATTCTGGGTGAAGCAAGCTATATGGGATATCCCTTGGAGATCCTTGTTGCAGGAGAGTCCAGAGCCGCCTTTTTATATGCAAAATATGCCAATACCATAAAGCTGCAGAAAAATACGCTCTATCTGCTGATTGATGTGG
>JAEZFH010000076.1 GCA_023437885.1 Bacillota bacterium
GCCAAGGACAGCCTGGATGAGAATTCCCTTCTTGTGCAGGGGGTAAATGCGGTGTGGGACAGCGGGATTGTAGTAGTGGTGGCTGCCGGAAACAATGGTCCCGGGCCGATGTCCATCTCCACTCCCGGCATCAGCAGAAAGGTAATAACCGTCGGCTCTTCCGACGATAACGTGGCGGTAGAGGTATACGGAAGCGGACGCTCTAAGGATTACTCGGGACGGGGGCCCACCCCCTTTTGTATCAAAAAGCCGGATATTGTTGCGCCGGGCTCCAATATCATATCCTGTAATATCAACCGTTATCCGCCGAGGACAAAGAACGGCGAAGTCCGGTATTCCACGGTGGATTCTCCGATGATGTATACGATTAAAAGCGGTACCTCGATGGCGACACCGGTGGTGGCGGGCGCCATTGCCCTGCTGTTATCCGCCTATCCGCAGCTTTCCAACCGGGAGGTAAAGCTGAGATTGCGCAGTTGTGCAGTGAATCTCGGACAGCATTGGGAGAAACAAGGCTGGGGGTTGCTGAATGTGCGAAAATTATTGGAATTATAATAAGTAGAAAGAACCAGCGTCCTTATGGCTTCTGAGGTAGCAAAATTGCTTTATTGGGAAGGAAGATGAGTATCTATACCATGGATACCGGTAAGTGGCAGCCTGTCAGACACGGTATGGGATTTGCGGAAAGAGACAACGGCCAAATAAACCGAATGCTCCTGCAATATTTTTAGGATTGCAGGAGCATTCATTATGTCCTTGGAAGGAGGGTTCAGAGTAAATCAGCACCGGTTTTTGGTTCTGATATAGTGTAAAAAATCATAACGGTTGCCGTATTTCAGAGCCTTGATGATGATAAATAAAGTTTCCAGAATGTAAACAACAATTAAGAATATTACAAAATTAGAGGTTATCATATTCCAGATATTTGGAACAGAGAGGCCCGGGTCCAATTGGAAGGCAGCAGTAATCTGCTCCCCAAAATCAGGGTTCCAGATGTCAAAGCCTGTAAAAATAATGATGGTTAAAACAGCGCTGATGGTATTAATAATAAAGACAAATATGGCATAGGGAATGGAGTAATTACGGTCTATCAATTCCCATATATTCTTAAGCAGGCCAAGAGCCATGGTTATAAGAAAAAGTGGAAGAACAGTCTTTACTGTATCCAGATTAAAGATAGGAATGACAGTAAGCGTATCTTTAAAATAATAGATGCTGATTAACTGCGGTGCTGAGGTAAACAGTATAATGCAAAGCATCGTGAATATAATTCCGGCGATGGGCTCTCCAATCGATATCTTTGCTTCCTTAACAGGTACCGGGGGAAGGGAATCGACATCCCAGTCGGGAAGCAGCTCCTTCATATTGACGCCCTGCCATTCAATGAACGCAAAGATTAAAGTAACATAACCGAAAGCGGAGATAGCGCTGCCAAGCATATTGCCAAGCCAAGTACCAATATAGGAATACCATAGCTCCTGATAGGAGGTTATCAAATCGAGGATAGTGGCGATACTCATACCGAATAGGGTCGCACCCAGCACTATTTTTAATACTAACAGATAGACAGGAAAGAGATCAGGACGGATTAAGTATCTGGAGGTATCCTGGTATTTCTCTGCCAGCTCCCGGGGATTGCCCAACTCCTTCAAAACAGCATCCAGATCTGCCTTTGAGGGGATATCTCCTGGGTTCTTCGTCTCAAGCATATCATAAATCAGAGTTCTTAATTCATTATCAATATCTTTTTTATTCAAAGGGGACATATGCTTTGTCACCTGATAAATGTAGCGGTTTATTCTGTCTTCCACGTAATCAAATTCATTCTTCTTCATTTCTTCACATCCTCCTTCATTAAATAATTCATGGTTGTTACCATCTTATCCCATTCCAGCTTCAATTGCTGGTATACTTCCTGACCAAGCTGGGTCAGCATGTAGTATTTTCTGGGTTTTGTCCCCGAGGTTTCCCATTCGCTTTTTAGAAGACCCTGCTTCTCCAGCCTTCGCAGCAGCGGATATAAGGTGTTCGCTTCCATCGGTATGTCATTAGCGCTTAGATCCTGTACGAGGGAATATCCGTAAGTAGGGGAGGACAGCCGGCACAAGACACTCAGAACGATGGTTCCCCGTCTTAACTCCAGCAGAAGTCCCGATAATATCTCTTCCTTGTTGGACATAATAACCTCCTTTTATAATTATTGTGTGATATCATTTACTGTTGATTTGATTATACTGTATAACACACAGTATTGTCAATAATAAATTAATATAAATTGTGGAATTCAGAAGGTAACCGCAATCTTATTTGTCACTTCAGATTTGGATACGATTGTGATCTTAAGGATGGAGTGTTTCCTTACAGAGGTACTCCGTGTGTAAGAAATAAGAACATTAAAGATAGTTTGTTTAATTAATTTACAAATTATTATTGTAATATTCAAGAAAAGGATTTATAATAAGAAAAGGAAATCCTATTTCAGGCAGGTGGAGAATTTTCCTGCTCCAAACATAATAAAAAAGTGATCTATATAAAGGAGGATATTATAATGTCATATTTTCAGGTTGGCAGGATTGAGTATGAAGGGCCGCAGAGCAAGAATCCGCTTTCATTTAAGTACTATAATCCTGAAGAAGTAGTCATGGGTAAGACCATGAAGGAGCAGCTTCGTTTTGCTATGTCATATTGGCATACCTTAACCTATATGGGGAATGATCCCTTCGGTGGTGCTACGATGCACCGTGACTGGGATAATACGGATCAGGCAATGGAGAAGGCGAAGAAGAGAGTTCACGCAGCATTTGAATTCATGGAGAAGATGCAGATTCCATTCTTCTGTTTCCATGATCAGGACATTGCTCCCAGAGCAGCAACCCTGGAGGAGACAAATCGGAGATTAGATGAAATTGTTGCAGTAATCAAGGAAGAGATGGCCCGTACCGGCATCAAGTGCTTATGGGGTACGACCAATGCCTTTGGAGATGACAGATTCGTTCACGGCGCTTCCACTTCCTGTAATGCAAGTGTATTTGCCTATAC
>JAEZFH010000079.1 GCA_023437885.1 Bacillota bacterium
CGGGGAACGATAGTACCGGTGAGGTTTCCCTGGCAGGCCTGGCAAAAAAGCACACGGACACCTACTTATCTCTGCCGGCAGTCATATATAATAACGGGTATTCCTATCACCTGACAGAAATGCAGAACTTTGCCTTAGTGAACAGCAAGGCTAAGATCATCGCTATTCCGGATACGGTGACAAGAATGGGGTCAGCAATCTTTGATAGTGAAGCGAACTTGATTTTCTTTTCCAAAAACTGCAAAGTACTTCCGGGATACCTGTTTTTTGAGGGGACCTACAATAATATGGAATTTGTATCCATACCGGAGGGGGTTACTGAGATTTCTAAGAATGCTTTTAATTTTGGAAAAAAGTCAGGCAGCATTATACTTCCCACCACACTAAAAAGCTTGGGTAAGTATTCATTAATGGATTTCAAGCTGGTGACTTTCCTTAAGAAGAAGCCCATTGCCGGTATCGCTCCGGCAATCTCTGCCAAGACTACGGTGAAGGTACATCAATCCGTGATAGCCGATTATAAAAAGCTGCTGGGCAGCAAGGCAGCTGTAACAAACTCCAGAAACATTATCAAGGCCGCAAAGCTTACAATAAATAAAAGCAGTCTGAAGCTGGCAGTGAATAAGACTCAGACCTTATCTGCCAAGCTGACCAGTGGCTCCAATGAGAATATCTACTGGATGTCCTCTGACAATTCGATACTGGAGGTATCTGGAAAAGGAACCATCAAGGCAAAGAAATCGGGAACAGCTTATGTTGTCGCTTATACCAGAACCTCCGGACTGCATGTTGCGGTGAAAGTAACAGTAACGAAATAACCATTTTGAGACGAAGTAATTATATTTTTGGCATACGCCTCCCGGGGTACCGTTAATCCGACGGTATCCCGGGAGTTATTGATATGAATAGCCATGCGGATGCTGCAGACCGAATTTTGTATCCGAGAGCTTCTATAGTACCGCAAAACAGGCTGTTCCTGCAAATACCTGTGTCCGGAATGAAACCCTGCTTATACTTATGATATAGACCGCATATATTTATTATTAATAGAAGTGCATAGGTGCATTTATGATTATTCATATTTTTCAAAAAGGTGAAACTCTGGCTGAGGTTGCGCAGCAATATAATATCCCTCTTACACGATTGGAAATTGATAATAACTTGTCTCCCTATTCTTCACCGAATATTGGTCAGGCGATTATGATAGCACTTCCGGAAAGAACCTACATAGTGCAGGAAGGAGACACCTTAAGCGGCATCGCAAACGAAAATGGGGTCTCTGTGATTCAATTGCTGCGGAATAATCCGGATATTGCTGACAGAAATGCACTCTATATCGGGGAGGAGCTGGTGATAAGCTACAATACCGATAAAAGTATCAATATCATGGGATATACAAGTACTTTTATTATTGAGCAGATATTAAGAAAAACCTTACCGTCGTTAACATATCTCACTATTTTGAATTACCGTACGGATGCATTGGGGAATCTTACGGATATTGATGATACGGAGATTATCAGAATAGCCAGGGAATACGATGTGGAACCGGTCATGTTTGTATCCTCAATGACCGATTCGGGAAGAGGGAGCTATGCAGCCACTCATTCCATATTGAATAGTCCGGAGATACAGAGCAAATTAATCGGCAATATCCTGGAAGTACTGGGCAGAAAAGGATATTACGGTTTGAATTTGGCATTCACACATATTCTTCAGGAAGATCTGCCTCTATATAGCGAATTTGTGGCAAGAATAACAGAGCAGCTAAATCAGGAGGGCTATGTTGTGTTTGTCACCATTTCACCGAATACCTTCCGGTATCAAGCCGGTATTGAATATAACAAACCATATTATGCGGATATCGGGAATGCCACCAATTATATCATCTTGATTACTTATTTATGGCAGGAGGGTCAATTGAACCTTGTAGGCCAGACCACAGCCGATTATTTGAGGGAGTATCTCGACTTTGTATCAACACAGGTGCCCATGGATAAAACAATGATAGGATTAACCAGAATAGCCTATGACTGGGAGCTTCCCTATATTAGCGGAGAGACCATCGGAACTACACTGACGAATTCCGGTGCTATGGACCTGGCCAATCAGTTGGGGGTAATTATAGAATTCGATGAAGCCACCCAGACTCCATATTTCTATTATAATGCATCCGGTGTTGAGCATTATGTCTGGTTTAAGGATGCCAGGTCGGTGAATGCAATTCTTAACCTTGTTGATGAATATGGTCTCTATGGTATTGCTGTTTGGAATATCATGTATTACTACTCACAGACCTGGCTTTCAATTAACTCGGCGTATAATATTAACCAATATGCTAATAATGCCGAGAACCCTATCAATATAACAACATGATAGGGTTGATCCTGAAGTGATTATTTGGGAAAAAGAATAAAGTATGAAGGAATCTTCAGCAAGTATATTACTCCTGATACTGGGATAACCTATTTCTCTGTGATCCGGTATGGTCCCGGCTGCTGCGGAATTGATGCCAATGCGGGGTTTGAGGTCCAATGGGACAAGGATTATCCCGACCCGGATGACTGGGTCGAGGCGGAAGGTATTTTGGAAGAATATGAGGAGGACGGATATCCGTATTTGCGCCTTGCACTTATTTCTCTGAAGGTATTGTCCACCCGAGGTGCGGAATATGTTTCACAATAACATGGAAAACTGAGCTCCAGCCGCAGGTCGCCATGTCAACATCTCTTTCTATGCAAAAAAGGTTGACCAATAATTGGGCAACCTTTTTTGGTTGAAAACAAAGTGTAACAAAAGGCATATAAGTACAATAAAGTACCATTAGTAATTGACATAAGGGCTAAAAGGAGTTATTATATTAAGCATAGTTAACCGAGAAGGGGTAGCATATGAACGAAAAATTTTACACCATTAACCAGGTTGCACAATTGCTGGGTGTACATCATAAAACGGTAAGAAAGTTTATAACAGAGGGTAAGCTTGCAGCAAGTAAAGCAGGAAAGCAATGGCGAATATCGGATCATGATTTGTCTTCATTTATGGAGATGAATAGTGATAGAGTGGAAAGCAAAGAGGAGTATCTCTGTGATACGGCGAAAGATAAATCATTGGATGTCAGATCAAAAGTCCAGGTATCTACTGTCGTTGATATTAGTGATATAGATAAAAATCAATATATGAGGATATCAAGCCTTTTGATTGCTGTAATGAACAGCAGGGATTCCAACACGCAGCAGGCAACTCTTAATATAAAGTATAACGAAAAAAGTTATAGCTTAAGGGTATTGCTCTGGGGGCAGATAAAATTTATGGAAGAAATGCTGGATTTAATTGCTACGCTGATTGAATAAAATAACCTGCTCACATCAAAGTTTGTATGAGTGGAAATAGGAAGGAAGAAAAATAATGAATATCAAAACAATTGAAAAAAATAATATCCGGATTGCCCTTGTGCAGAGTGAGGAGGTTCAGATCGCCGATGTTCCGTCTGCTTTGGACTTTGTGCTATCGATAGGATATGATACGGGCTGTGATCATATTGCGCTGAATAAGACCGCCATTACAGAAGATTTTTTTAAATTGAGTACCTGCCTTGCCGGGGATGTGCTTCAGAAATTTATTAATTATCATATAAAATTTGCTATAATTGGCGACTTTTCACACTATACGAGTAAACCGCTAAAAGACTTGATTTATGAGAGTAATCGTGGACGGGATGTGTTCTTTGTATCTTCAGAGGATGAGGCTCTTGAAAAATTGTCCTGTGTTTAAGGATTTATTCTTCCCTGCCAGCGGTTTTGGTAGCGATAACTCTTCAGAATGATTTTTCCAAAGGAGCATTTTATGAATACGAAGCAGATGTTTGCAGATTCCCTGGAGAGTCTGTTGAAACAAAAGAATCTGGATGATATTCAAGTGAGTGAAATCGTAGAGGGCACCTTCCTCTCCAGAAAGACATTCTACCGCCACTTCCAGGATAAATATGATCTTGCAGCCTGGTACTTCTCACAATTGTTTGAAGCAAGTTTTGGATGCATTACTAGCGGACAGGACTGGCGGGAGGCACTTTTGAAATATCTTGACTTGTATGAGGACAGGGCCGGTGTTTTGATAAATGCCTATAAAAGCAGGGATATTAACGGACTTCGAAATATTGATATTTCTTATACAAGAAGAACCTATGAGAATTACCTGATACTTAAGGGGGCAGATCTTGGGTCTGAGGCAATGCAGTTTGCAATCGAGATTGCCTCCCGGGGAGGTACGGATATGGTAATCGAATGGCTGCTTGGAGGAAGAAAGATGGATAAAGTGAAATTAGTGGATTATTTGAAACAGACATTGCCATACGATATCTTAAAATATATTGATTGAGCCTGAAAATGACACAGATGTTGGGTTTTGAGACTTGAATTTAAAGACGATCTCATCTAAAATATCGTTAATTTGATACCGCAAGGCTATGACGAGAAAAAGTAAGACAGAGTTGTATTTTACAGAGAGCATCCGGCTGGTGAAAGGATGGAAATACGCTGATCCGAATACGTCTCTGAGCTTCTGCCCGAAATTACAGTAGGGTAAGACGGGAACGCCCGATACAGCGTCGGAGAATTCTGTTCTCTATGAGGAAAATCCCGTGAGGGAGTTTCAAACCAGAGGTGGTACCACGAAACTGAATGTTCGTCCTCTGTCCGGCAACGGACAGAGGATTTTTTATTATCATAAGACAGGTGGCATATCGCTTGTCATTGTTTGCAAAGGAGAGTATATGATGGGAATTTATGAAGAGCTTCAAGCGCGTGGATTGGTGGCGCAGGTTACGGATGAAAAAGAAATTAAGGAATTAATTAATAACGGAAATGCAAAATTCTATATCGGCTTTGATCCAACAGCTGATTCTTTGCATGTCGGTCATTTTATGGCATTATGCCTGATGAAACGGTTGCAGATGGCAGGATATAAGCCGGTGGTATTGTTGGGAGGGGGAACCGGATTTATTGGAGATCCTTCCGGCAGA
>JAEZFH010000096.1 GCA_023437885.1 Bacillota bacterium
CCTCCAACAGGCGCAGCCGGGCAGTATTATTCTTTCTCTGGTATTCAAAATACAGCTGGTTGGCCTGTTCCGGGTCCACTAACAGCTGTATGCTCTTCTGCTCCTTAATTTTAACCGCTTTCCGGACCGGAATCACTGTTTTCAGCGCATCATTCATGGTTCCCCCGAAATTCTCCTTGATCCAATAAGCGAGATAAATCAAATGGCTTTCTATCATCGGCGCATCTGTGATTACCTGAAGGATCGGCTTGATTAGCTCCTCCTGCAGCTTAGGCTCCGAGGACAGTCCCACAATATAGCCCTGAATCCGGCGGTTTCCCTTGCCAAAGGGCACCGCCGCCAGCGCGCCGATAACCGCCTGAGAAAGCATCTCCTCAGGTATCCCATATTGATAGGTCTTATCCAGGTTTTCATGGGAAATATCAATAATGATATCAGCATAGCTTTGGTAAAACATAGCCGCCTCCTTTATAGGTACTGTGCAGCATCGCGGATTAATTCCCGATCATCCATGTGATATTTTACACCCTTGATTTCCTGATAGTCCTCGTGCCCCTTCCCGGCAATCACGATTACATCCCCTTCCCGGGCATGCTCGATGCCATAGCGGATCGCATCCTTCCGGTCTACGATTTCCACATACCTGCCCGGACCCTTCTTTACTCCTTCGATAATATCATTGACTATGTCCTGCGGTTCCTCAAAACGGGGATTATCCGAGGTGACGATAGTAAAATCCGACAGTCTCGAGGATACCTCCCCCATCTCAAAGCGGCGGCTTCTGGAACGGTTTCCTCCGCAGCCAAAGATGCATACCAGCCGGCTCGGATTGTATTCCTTCAGAGTCGTCAGCAGACTCTCCAGACTCATGGCATTATGGGCATAGTCCAGCATCACGCTGAAGCGCTCTGATACCGGAACCAGTTCCACTCTTCCTCGAACATGAACATCTACCAACGCCTTTATAATCTCCCCGTTGCTCACTCCAAAATGCCTGCAAAGGGAAATCGCACATAGGGAATTATATACATTGAACTTTCCGGGGATATTCATCGTGACCTCAAGCTCCATCAGCCCTTCCGTCCGATATTCAATTCCCAGGAAGCCCGGCTTCTGCAGCAGCTTTACCTGGGTTGCCCGGATATCTGCCTGATCAGAGAAACCAAAGGTCTCCACCTCACAGGTGTGTCCCTTCAGAATCTCCTGTGCATGAGTATCATCGATATTAATGAGACCTATCCTGCATTGGGAAAAAAGCTTACTTTTGCTTGTCAGATAGTCCTGAAAATCGGTATGCTCCGCACCTCCGATATGGTCCTCTCCAAGATTGGTGAAGATACCGTAGTCATAAGTAAATCCGGCAACCCGGTTCATCTTTAATCCCTGGGAGGACACCTCCATAACTACACACTCACAGCCTTCCTCCACCATCCGGGCAAAGGTCTCCTGAATCGCATAGGACTCCGGAGTTGTATTGCCGGCAGGCATCACCGTATCCCCTATAATAGTTTCGATGGTGCCGATAAGTCCCACCTTTCTTCCGGTGTTCTCCAGAATGGACTTAATCATATAGGTCGTTGTTGTCTTGCCCTTGGTACCCGTAATGCCGATGGTGGTAAGCTTTTCTGCAGGATATCCGAAGTAGGCAGCCGACATGAAAGCCAGCGCCAATCTTGTATCCGCAACCTGGATTACTGTAACTCCGGACGGCAATTCAATCTCCTTCTCCGTCACGATGGCAGCTGCCCCACTCTTCGCAGCCTCATTCCCATAGCTATGACCATCGAATACTGCCCCTGTAATACAGACAAATACACTGCCTTTGGTAATCTTTCTGGAATCGTAAACCAATTCGGTCACGTCCAAATTTTCATCTCCCTGAATACATGTATATTTCAGCTTCTCCAACATTTGCTTTAAAATCATACTTCGTCCTCCTTAACATGCCGGCTTTTCTTTCTGATCCACCGAACGCTGTTCTTGATTCAATCTTTGTTTTCAGCTTTGCATATATATAATTATAGGCGAATTATCCTATTTGTAAAGAAAAAAGATGGCCGCCAGGCGCAGACCCCAATCCCTTCATTCATCCAAGAAACTCTTAATTACAAGCTTTGCTCCATCCGTGCGGATTGATATCGCACCTTTTTCATAAGTTGTTATTATCCGGCTCCCCGCCTTCTTTAGCCTTGCCAGCAGCTCCGGATGCGGATGCCCGTACCAATTATTCCGGCTGCAGGAAATCAGTGCATAATCCGGTGTAAGCACCTGCAAAAGCTCCTCGGGTGTGGAATTTCTGGAGCCATGATGGGCAACCTTTAGTACCTCATAGCTTTTTGCAGGAGAAATTCCCCTTTCTTTCAGATCATTCTCTTCCTGCAGCCGCTGTATCAGCATTTCTTCTCCTGCACCCTCCAGATCACCTGTGAGCAGCATATCAAATTCTCCATAGGTGATACTCAGTACCATCGAATAGGAATTAGCTGAAGTTACCGCAAAACCGGGAGCCGGATGCAGGCAATCGATATTCATCTCCCCATCCCTGATTAAGTCCCCTGCCCTCATATAACGGATCGGGATCTTCTTTTCCATGGCCAGACCCTCCAATTGGAGATAGGCTTCCTCCTTCTTATCGATCAAAGGAAGAATCAGACATCCGACCGGAATCAGTTCCTGCTCGATTATCTCGGACAGGCCGCTGATATGGTCCCAGTCCGCATGGGTAACTATGACATAATCCAGACGTCCGATGCCTCTGGCCGTCAGAAAAGGAATAATACGATACGTTCCCAGCTTTTCTGTATCCGAACTTCCGCCATCAATCAGATAGGTGGTTCCCTCCCTGCTCTCCATAAAGATTCCGTCTCCCTGGCCGACGTCAAGCAAACTTATTTCCAGTCCCTTCGGGTGTTCCCGGAGGAATAGAGGCAGCAGGGATGCAGCAAGCAGCAAGACCGTGTATTTCTTGCGATATTTCCCGCTGGCCCATGCAAATAAAAGCATAAAAAGAAGTGACAGCAGCACGGATATTGCCTTCGGCCTTCCTACCGTCAGCAGATGCCCCGGCAGAAGGGTTACCCCTGTACAGATCAGCTCATACAACTTCAAGATATAGTATGCTCCTCCAACTGAAAATACTCCCAGTCCCGAGGACACTATCCCCAGGATGCCTGCCAAAAAGGAGGTCAGGGTTAATACCGTTACAAAGGGAAGGATGAAAAGATTGGTCAGGATGCTGTAAACAGGAAATTGGCCGAAGAACCAGAGAAGGGGCGGTGCGGTGGCAAGCATGGCACTTAGGCTGATAAAAAAGCCGGCAGCGATCGGGCTCTTACCCGGGAAGAGAAGCCGAAGTCCCGGTAAAATAACCGCAATGCCAAGTACCGCACTGTAGGATAGCAGGAAACCCGCACTCCAGATCTGAAGGGGATTCAAAAGCAGGATGACCATCGCACTGAAGGCTGCTGCGGACAATATATCATAGGTTCTTCCCAGGAGCAATGCCATTAGTCCCACGGCAGTCATAACCAC
>JAEZFH010000184.1 GCA_023437885.1 Bacillota bacterium
CATTTCCCTGGAGGAGCGCCCCTGCTACCTTATCGCAGACAGCATCCAATTGGAACGTATTTTTAATAACCTCCTTCAGAATGCCTTAAAGTATGCGCGGCAGAATTTCTTTGTAAGGCAGTTCACAACTGCTGATGGCTGTATTCTACAGTTTATGAATGATGCGGAGGAAATCCCTGAGGAGGAGCTTGGGCGAATCTTCGAGCGCTTTTATACGATTGACCCATCAAGAAATAGTCAAAGCAGCGGTCTGGGATTAACGATTACCCGGGCTTTGGTGGAGAAGCTGAAGGGAAGCGTCGAAGCCAGAATTGAACAGGGGTTATTCATTATTGAAGTAAAAATACCATTATCTCAATGACATTTTTTCTGTTCTATCGAGATCAAAAAAGAACTGAGCACCATCGGTGAACTAACCGCTGGTGCTCAGTTTCCATATCTCAATCCGTTATTCCATGTAAACCGGCTGCTCCTACCGTCCTTAGTGATACAACTATTGGAAGGATCCCCCGCTATGAAGGTTTCGAACCACTTCCGTAACCCGATTCTTTGCCTCATCCCCTGTTGTTGAAGCTTTTATATAGTCAACTAACTGCTCTTTACTTTGATCGGGTAAATTTACAAAGTTTTTCATCGCATCCATATCAAGTGCCAGGCGAAAGCCCAAACCTTCCGGAAGCTGATGCTGGTTATCAATCAGACTCATCGCTTACTCCTTTCTTGCTTTTAAACATTGCAAACATTGCATGCAATGTATGCATTGCTTGTAATACATACAATGTCATATTAATTTAATTGCCTCAAGCTTAGTATCTGATTGTTTTTCTCTTTTATGTGATATTTTGCTTCCTATTTCTTCAAGATTCGTTATTATTTAATTATTTTATTACTTCTTTTCCGTCTCAGTACCCTGATAATCAGCTTCGTTAAATTTAAACAATAATCCCAAAATCAAACTAATAAAAAATGCTGCAATCATGGATAAGAAAAAGGTCCAGAAGCCCTTTCCGAAATATACCACCAGGGATATCATCGAAGGATAAGCGAAGGCAACCGCTCCGGCTCCCGAGGTTCCGACAATGGCTCCTCCAATAGCTCCCGCTATGCAGGCTGCAATCATCGGACGTTTTAAGGGAACGCTTATACCATATAGTACCGGTTCGGTAACACCGAGAATCGCAGTGATGGAACTGGATAGTGCAACGGTTTTCAGTTTTTTATTTTTCGCCAGGATACTTACTGCCATGGCTGCTCCCGCCTGACCCATCACTGCCGGTCCGCACAGAGGCAGGAAGGAATCTGTACCCAGGGTATTGATATGCTCGATAATTACCGGAACCATTCCCCAGTGGAAGCCAAAGACTACCACTGGCTGCCAGATCAGTCCAAAGACTGCTCCGGCTACAATCGGACTGAAGCCATAGATTGCGGAATAAGCTGCTGATAAACCGTTTCCCACCATAGCACCAAGCGGTCCGAAGAGCAAAAAGGTATTCGGAGTGACAATAATTAGCGCCAGCATTGGTTTTAAAAAGCCCTTGACAGCTCCGGGAAGAAGCCGTTCCAGAGGAAGCTCCACATAATGCAGCACCCCAACCGCCAGAATGACAGGTATGACACTAGATGGGTAATTCACCGGAGGCACTGCAACTCCGAAGAGCTCCAGGCTCCTGCCCTGTGCAAAGTGGTTCGTAATATCCGGATATACCAGAGCCGCCGCCAGCAGCATGGAGGTAAAGGGATCCGCCTTTAACTTCTGGGAGGCGGTATACGCTAGAAAGACCGGCAGAAAATGAAAAAAGCCATCCGATATCGCATAAAGAATCTGATATGCTCCGGAGGCCTCGCTCAGCAGCCCGGCATTGACGGTGACCATCAATATACCCTTGAGAAGTGCTGCTGCCATAAGTACATTAATAATCGGCAGAAAAATTCCTGAAACCGTATCGATCACACGGTTGAATACACTTGCTTTCTTGTTATCGCTTGTATGCATTGCTTCTCTCCATAATAGTATGTTATTCCAGCTTTTGTTTTGTTAAGTAACACAGGAACTCCAATGGTTACTCTTGCCCAGTATCGCGTGTTGCACTGGCTTGCCTTTTGCTGTTGTCAACATAAGAGCGGCTCGCAACGCGTGCCGCTCTTTGTATGCTCCTTATATCATGAACCTAAAGCATGTTCATGATCCCCAGCTCCGATCAGAAATTGCAAGAAAGCTTGCTGTGCGAATGTCTTTCTCGCACTATCCTCCTGCGCTTTCCTTATATTCTATGCTAATTGCACAAATTCTTCAATCAGCTCTTCGATGGTTCGTAAGCTGGTTCTCCAGAACTGCGGATCCTCCAGGTCGATCTCAGCCTGCTTTGCGGCATCCTCCACACTCATCACTGTAGTCGCATTGAGCAGAGCTCTGTACTTCGGAACAAAAGCTTCTCCCTCATTCTTATACTTTTCATAAAGGCCTCGTGCAAATAATCCTCCGAAAGCGTAAGGGAAGTTATAAAAGCTTAAATTCTCAGAGTAATAATGCCCCTTTAATACCCACATGTAAGGATGCAGATAATCATGATCCAATCCGTCCCCATAGGCGGTCCTCTGTGCCTCAAGCATGATTTCCTTCAGCTCGTCAGCAAACAGGAAACCAGTCTTACATTTATCAAATACTGCTGTCTCAAACAGATATCTGGAGTAAATATCGCAGATAATCTGGGTTACATCCTGTAATTGGCTCTCAATCAGCGCAATCTTCTCCCGCCCTACGGACTCTCGAATTACTGCCTCCATAATAATTGCTTCATTAAAGGTGGAAGCGGTCTCGGCCACCGGCATACTGTAGTCTACGTTAAGGGGCAAATGCTCCTGTATATTTAAACCGTGATAAGCATGACCAAGCTCATGGGCCAAGGTCACCACATCACTTAAGGTTCCGGTAAAATTCGTAAGAATTCTGCTCTGCCTTTCAAATGGAATATTCTCACAGAATGCACCTCCTACCTTACCCTTACGGGGATAGAAGTCAATCCACTCTTGATCAAAGGCCTCCTCCACCATGTCCGCCAAATCATCAGTAAAGCCTCTGAAATGCTTCAGCAGATATTCCTTGGCTTCTTCCGTGGTAAATTTAGTGGTAGTCTCACCAATCGGAGCGAACATATCATACCAGGGAAGACCCTTCTCATGGCCCATAATTTTTGCCTTATGCTTCAGATATTTATGGAAGGAGGGCAAAGCTTCCTGAATTGCCTCCAGCATAGCCTCCAATGTCTCTCGCTTCATCTTTGCCTGAATTAAGGTCATATCCAACGCAGATTCATAGCCTCTGAGACCACTGATGGTATTTACCTGGGTCTTGATGCTGTTGAGGGAAAAGCTGACCGCATCCTTAATCTTCTCCAAAGCCTTCAATTCGGCGGCAAAGGCATCCTTACGTACTTCCACATCTTCACTATGGGCCATGTTACGTACCTCAGGGAAGGTGATGACATTATCCCTGTATTCTACCTCAAGGGTAGAGGTTAAAAAGCTCTGCATACTGCCCCACGCCGAGCCCGCACTGATATTAAGCTTAGCGATTACATCCTCGACGTCATCGCTTAAAAGATGCTTTGCTTCCTTTTTCATTTCAGCAAACAGATATTGATAAGCTGAAAGTTTCGAGTCCTTCTCCAGATAAGTGCCAAGCTCCTCGATTCCCGCAATAAATTTGTGTATTACCGCCATGGGTTTTGAGGATAAGCTAAGCTGCTTTTCGATGGCATTCATCTCATTCACGGTCTCACTGTCGGAGGTATTCACCGACTGTCTCAGAGCTACATAATATACGAGTCTGGTGCTGAGCAGCTGGTACTGCTCCAGATAATCAACGGCCTTCCTTAAGGCTGTCTCCTCCTCCGCAGTGTCCGCCAGACCTGCGCTAAAAGCGGTAATTTCCTCTGTAAGCGTTTGAAGCCGCGCTTTATCCTTTTGGTATTTCTCATCTTGAAAACCCTTATATAGTATATCCAGTGACCATTCCTTGTTCATTGTTATTCTTCCTTTCCCGGTTAATCTTAGATGATGTTTATCTTATTGTATTAAAGTTTTCTGCATTATATACTGCCTGTCTCAATAAGCTGTTCGAATATTCCGGTGAGCTTACGATGGAACCTCTTTGATTTCATCCCTCTCCTCTTACTGCGGTTCAGACATGGATTACCCTACCCACAACCTTACGAAAATGATATACGGTATCATAAGCAATTCCAATTGCCTGACGTCTTCGAAAGAATTCGTCCTCATCCGCATACTCCTGCTCCCAGACAGCCGTATCCCGGAGTCCTCCGGTATATACCACATAGTTCACCAGCCTTCTCTCCAATTCACGGATCGCATGCATATTGGGATAACGCAGCAGATGTGTTGCGAACTCCAGGCAGGTATACATATTCTTGGCCGTCAGGCGCTTTCCCAGCAGGGACAATACGGCATTCAGTGTATTATATATCATAACCTCCCTGTTTCTTTGAAAGTATTCCACTTCCTTCCGTATTCTCTCATATTCTTTTTGTTTCACCGGTACCTCACAGATCTTGACCGGAACATCCCGGTCCCCGTGCAGATACCTGCCCGGCTGCTCAGTTACAAATCCCCCGAGAATTGGTGAATTGATATGATACCTGGCAAAGGAATACATCCTGCTCAAATCCCGTTCAAAGGCAACTGTGACATGGCTGTACCTGTTTCTTGTAAACAGCCGGATCATTTTCCCCATAGCAGTATTGGTAGAGATAAATACTACATAAATATAATTCATTTGTTCTCTATCTTCCGAAAACATAGCTTTCACCCTCTTCATACCAGCGGACACATCTGCCCTTTATTTTCGTTTGTGCCTCTCTCTTAGTAAGAACGTCTGAAACGCCTTTTTGCCTTCACGGGTCTTAAAGGTTACAGTTCAACCGTAGCCTTATATAAGTGGCCTTAGATAAGGCCGAATAAAATAAACCCAATGGTATTAATTGCAAAATTGGCAAACATATGAACCAGCCAGGATTGATAAATCGTTCCGCTTTTTTCATTCAGCCAATCAAAGATAAGCCCTGCCGCAAACAAACTGACCAACAACAGAAGAAACAGGTAAATACTAAACCAACTGGACATGATTGCGATATGATACAGGGCAAACAGCGCAGCACTGAACAAATACGCAAAGCGCCTGGAACTGACCTTCCTCAGCATCAGGAAGCCAATCCCCCGGAAGAAATATTCCTCCAGCAATGAGTTTATGAAGGAGATATAAAGCGCAACCCATACAAACTCCTCTTTGCCTACACCGCTGGAGCTGGTAATTGCTCCGGCTACCTGCGAAAAATCAAAGAAAGCACCAAGGGAGAAGTATGCTAAAAGAATGATGCAATAAACAATAATTCCCAAAAGGATTGACTTTAACAGAAACTTCCCTTTTATTCTAAAAATATCTGTCAATGCCAGAGTTCCATCCCTTGCCAGAATAATTGCCGGTAAAAAGAGAAACAGGATGATCTTAATCACGGATTTCATCCCGTAACCCGGTGACAGAACAGCCTCTACAACAGCCATTATAACACAGGAGAGGATAATTAGCAAAACTATGATGATCTGATTTCGCTTTCGCGCCATATCATTCCTCCTATCGTATCCCACAAGAAAACCTTCTTCGAAAGCTCCTTGACCATATTATGTCAAACTTTCAACGTCAAGTCATATCCGTTTGCTTTTTTCCTTATATCAGATTATACCTTTCTTTTACAATAACATCAAGTGTCATCCTTCATTAGTTCTTCCATAGCTAAACACCTTGTTAATTGCTTCCCCGAACGCAAAAGCTCCTCCACCTCTTTAATGGGACAAGGCAGTCTATAAGCCCGAAAGCGTTGTGACTCATAAAAGTTAGAAACTTGACATGGAACCTGTCAGGTTTTTGAGTTATAATGGTTGTACTGATAAATCTTTGGAGGTGAGGGTTATAAAGAACGACCGTCTGTTTCAGTTGCTTTATATGCTGCTTGAAAAGGGAACAATGACTGCCCCTGCGCTTTCTTGTGCTTTAGAAGTGTCGGTGCGCACCATCTATCGGGATGTGGAAACCCTCTCTATGGCGGGTGTTCCGCTCTATGCCTCGGCAGGAAAAGGAGGCGGCATTTCATTAATGCCCGGATATACATTTGATAAAACGCTTCTTTCCGATGATGAGCAAAACGAGCTTCTCTTTGCCATACAAAGTTTGAAAGCGGCCGACCGAAATGTGGACGCCTTGCTGCACAAGCTCGTAACAGCATTCAAGAAGCCACGTCATAATTGGATTGAAGTGGATTTCTCCCGATGGGGCTTGGGGCGGACGGATTCAGAACGATTTGAACTGCTCAGAACTGCTATTATAGGGCGGCAGATGCTTAACCTTACCTATTGTGGCGTAACCGGCGAAACAACAAATCGTCTCCTCTGCCCCCTGAAGCTAATCTATAAGGACAAGCACTGGTATTTGCAGGCGTTTTGCCGTAAGGCCGATGATTTCCGGCTGTTCAAAGTGGGGCGGATCATTGAGGTGTCGCCAACAGGCGAGATATTTACCGAGGGTTACGAAGATGAAATCCCACCCATTGAAACGGAGTCGCCGCTTTTTTCTTCGGTGCATTTGAAACTGCGTATGACAAGCCGCCTTGCCTTTCGGGTCTATGACGAGTTCGACCGCGCCAGTGTTACTCCACAGCCGGATGGCAGTTTTGTGATAGAAGTGGATTTTCCTATGGATCGCTGGGTAATCGGTTATCTGCTCTCCTTTGGTGCTGAGCTTGATGTGTTGGAGCCTTCCGGATTGCGGCAGGAATTATCAGATTACGCTCAAAAACTTGCTGACCACCATAAAACCTGACATACAGTTGTCAGCTTTTGTTAGGTATCATAAAGCTATCAAATTTAAGGAGGACATTGCAATGAACTACGAAAATCAGAAATTCTGCCAAAGCTGCGGTATGCCTATGGGAAGCACCGAGGAACTGTACGGCTCGGAAACCAACGGCAGCAAGAGTGCCGACTATTGCAAGTATTGCTATGATAATGGGGCATTTACCTCGAACAGCACGATGGCCGAAATGATTGAGCTCAGCGTCGCACCGATGGTGGAGAGCAATCCCGGCATGACCGAGCAGAAGGCTCGGGAAATGATGCAACAGTTTTTCCCTATGCTAAAGCGTTGGAAAGCGCAGTGAGCAGGGGGTATATCCACTCGAAAGGAGGAACACAGCTAAATGAATTGGAATGAGCTTTATAGCAAAGATAGCAGACCTGATTTAACTGCAGTGTCCGCATATATTGGCAGTCCCTTATGGGGTGAACTATGCAGCCATCTGGAAGCCGCCTACGGCGTTTCTCCCACCGTGGACTATAGCATCTGTTCCGGCGCACCAGGATGGAATCTCAAGTATAAAAAGAGTGGACGTGCCCTCTGTACTCTCTATCCCGCCGAGGGCTTTTTCACCTGCCTTGTGTCTGTGAGCAGCAAAGAGGTCACGGAGGCGGAGTTATTGCTTGCCTCCTGCACCAACTATCTGCAGGAACTTTATCGAAACACCAAGCTTTTCAACGGCGGGCGCTGGCTGATGATTTCGGTCACCGAGCCGGAGATTTTGGAGGATGTCAAAGCACTGATCTCCCTGCGTGTGAAGAAAAAATGACCCTGCGCAGCGGTAATCGAATACACAACAGGCATGGATAAATCCGACCATCGACTGTCACTCTTTTGATTACTTCACAGCAAATACACAGCTTGGCATAGGAACGGGGTGCGCCAGTCTTAAATAATTACTGCGCCCTGTTCGGGCTTCAACCTTTTCATAGGTTCGTTATGAAGTTCTTAACCCTCATAGCAAGGAGAACGCCAGACACCTAATCCGTGTCTGGCGTTCTCCTTGCTTAATACATACAATCCCGGCTGTGATAATCTCATCTGCAACCTTATTTAAATAGCTTCACTCTGTCCTCAAGTGGTGTGAACTCCTTCTCACCGGGCTGTGCCAGAGGATTCCCAAAAGGCATCTGGGACATCAGTCTCCAGTTTTGCGGAAGCTTCCAGGTCTTGTGGACCTCTTCATCAATCAGAGGATTATAATGCTGCAGGGAAGCTCCCAGCCCCAATTCCTCCAAAGCGGTCCATACGGTAAACTGCAGCATTCCGCTGGATTGAAGTGACCATAACGGGAAGTTATCCTTATAGAGTGAGAAAGCTTCCTGCAATCCTTCCACTACTGCCTGATCCTCGAAGAAAAGAATTGTGCCAAAGCCATTCTTAAAGGAATTCACCTTCTCATCCGTCGGTCCGAAGGATTCCGCCGGGACCACCTTTCTTAAAGTCTCACGAACTATCTCCCATAACTGATCATGATGTTCTCCTGCCAGTACAACGGCTCTTGCACTCTGTGAATTAAAGGCAGAAGGGACAAATTTTACACTGTGGTCCACCACCTTCTTGATCTCTTCTAAGGATACCTTACTGTCCTTTCCGATTGCATAATATGTTCTGCGGCTCTCTACCGCCTCGCGAAACGATTTACTCATAATTTACCTCCATCTGCCGCATTAGCGGCGTTCCTATGGTCTTTCTTTTTGAACTGTTCCTAGTTTTTGCTTTTCATGTTGACTCTATTCTAATTTTGACGACGGATTAATAGTAAATATCCGCTTTCTCCATGTGTTTAATTGTTTACAATTTAATTTAATACTATTTTATTGTATTTGTCAATAGTTTTATTTGACTTTTTTTTAAAAATTGTATAAAATCTAATTGTAAACATTAATCTTAGGTATTTCACTTCGTTACGGATTTTCCCGGACGATTTAGGCATAATATTTCTATCGATGGAAAGAGAGGCAATCCTATGAATACTTCTTCATCAAATAATGAAGCATCCCAGCAGGAGAAGACAAATTATGATTTACTCATGCTGGATAATCAATTATGTTTTTCCTTATATGTCTGTTCCAAGGAAATCATTAAAAAATATAAAGCTCTTTTGGATCCCTTCGGTCTGACCTATACCGGGTATATCATCATGATGGCCTTATGGGAAAAGGACGATGTTACGGTTAAGGAACTGGGCACACGGCTCTATCTGGATTCCGGCACCCTGACGCCGATGCTGAAAAAGCTGGAGGCTCAGGATTATATCAAGCGAATCCGAAGCTCCAGCGATGAACGTAATGTGTATATTCAATTAACCTCCAAGGGCAGGGAATTAAAAGAGGAAGCTCTTAGTATTCCAAAGAGCATGATCTGCAGTCTGGATCTGGACCCCAGTTATGCAGGCGGCCTCCTGGACGCTCTCCATAAGATGATGAAGCGGCTGGAGGCTTCCGATGACTCAGCCGCAGATTAGTCCCAATCATCACTTCCTCCGCAGCAGCCTTTTTAATCCCCGGAGGATCTGACCATTCAATATGTATAGAATGCCCTCCATTAAATCTTCCGGTACTTCACCATCACCGGAGGCCACCAGAGAATGGAAGGGCATTTCTTTGATCATGCTTGACATCATGCCTTCCTCCTCCTTCGAGTCCTTTGTTGTTCTCTTAGCCATTCTATCCGCAGCTTTTAAGATCAGTTTTCCTATTAAAGTGTGCTCAATGTCCTCCAACGTGTTGTTATGGTTATAGGGCTTGCAGGGCTTACTGTCATGCAGGGGCAGCGGCTTTCCATATAATGCTGAAAACGATTTCTCATCGACCAGAAATTCCCCGCTGGGAAGATTATAGTACACCGGTGCCTGTTCCCGCAGATCCGGCTGCGGTGCTTGAAGACTCCTCAAAGTGACTGCTGTCCGAAGGCTGCAGACGCTGCTGGAAGGACCGACCAAAAGCTGATATTCCCCGCTCTCGGCATACCAATCTCCGATCAGGGTATTGTAATAGCCAAACTCTCCCGTATCAAGCTCCAGGGTTATCTGCCTGCTTTCTCCCGGCTCCAGCTCAAGCTTTGTAAATGCCTTTAATTCCTTTACCGGATGGAATACCATCTCATTGCGGTGGGCCACAAAAACCATAGCTGTCTCCCTGGCCGTCCTGCTTCCCTGATTTGCAATTGTAAAGCTCAATCGCAGCTTTTCCCCAAACTCACAGCTCTCTCGGTCCAGCATGATGCCGGAATAAGCAAAGCTTGAATAGGAGAGTCCGTAACCGAAGGGAAAGCGAACCGTTTTTCCTGCTGCTTCATAATAACGGTATCCGACATAGATGCTCTCCCTGTACTCCACAGTATGCCTTCCTCCCGGAAAATAGCGGAATGACGGACAATCCGACTGCCTCAGAGGCCAAGTCTCGGCAAGCTTCCCGCAAGGTACTGCCTTTCCCAGAAGGAGATTGGTAACCGCTTTTCCAACGCCTTCTCCGCCAAGATAAGCAAGAAGTATTCCCCTGACCCTGTCATACCAGGGAAGCTCCATCGGGGCACCGCCGTGCAGGATTACCACAACATTGGGATTGCAGTCTGCTACAGCTGCAATCAGACGGTCCTGGATGGCCGGCAGCAAAAGCGTATTACGGTCAAACCCCTCCGATTCATACCCCTCCGGCAGCCCTGCAAAGAGATATACGATATCCTTCCCTTTCGCTGCTTCACAGGCATCCCTGATCAGCTGCTCCTCCTCAGAAGCATTCCGCCTGCTTTCCGCTCCCAGATAATAGCCCCTGGCATAGGTTAGTGCCATTCCTTCCGCTTCCAGTGTTTCATAAGCATTTTCCACACTTATCGGATGGAGCTTGGAGCTGCCTGCCCCCTGATACCTGGGCTGCTTAGCGAAGGCCCCAATGACGGCTGCCCTCTGATTTGGATTTCCCGGCAGAAGATCACCCTCATTCTTTAACAATACCGCTGACTGCTCGGCAGCTCTCACCGCCAATTCGTGATGCTTCATCGCGTCATAGCGGTAACCCGGCTGCTTCGCCTCCATTTGGCGGAGAATTAATTCTGTGACACGGCAGGCCGTCCGGTCTACATCCTCTTCCGAAAGCCTGTTCTCCCGTACCGCCGCCACTACCTTGGCATCGTTAATTCCCATGGAGCCCGGCATCTCCAGATCCATTCCGGCCTGAATTCCCATAGCCCGGTCATTCACCGCACCCCAATCCGAAATCACCAGCCCGTCATAGCCCCATTCATTTCTAAGAATATCTGTAAGCAGCCTGCCATTCTCGCTGCAATATTCTCCGTTCAGGCGGTTATAGGCGCACATGACCGTCTGGGGCTTCGCTTTTTTGACAGCAATTTCAAAGGCCTTCAGATACAGTTCTCGAAATGCCCTCTCATCCACTACCGCATTGATTGTCATTCGTCTTCTTTCCTGATTATTAACAGCAAAATGCTTAAGTGAGGTTCCTACCCCGGTGCTTTGTACCCCCTCAATCATTCCCGCAGCCAGCTCTCCGGATAATAGCGGGTCCTCGCTGTAATACTCAAAATTACGTCCGCAGAAAGGACTGCGCTTTTGATTCACTCCCGGTCCCAAAATCACCGAAACCTCTTCCTGAAGACATTCTTCGCCGATTGCCCTTCCTATCTCACGGGCCAGCACTGTATCAAAGCTGCAGGCCAGCGCGCTTGCC
>JAEZFH010000228.1 GCA_023437885.1 Bacillota bacterium
TTTGCTGAAGACCAATGATTTTATCCGATATCAGCCGGATCAATGCCGGTATAGCATACATAGCATTTTCCAGGACTATTTAAGAAACCGTTTCTACCACCATCAGCCCAGGGATTATCAGGAGCAGGTATTCCGGAAAGCGGGACAGGCTTGTGTTGAGGCTTCCTTATATTATCCTGCCGCTAAATTTTTTTATGAAATCAGGGATTATGAGGCAATTCTGTCCATGCCCTTTCACTGTGAGTATTTTACTAATCAGAAGGAAAATAACCGGCTGGAATTAATAGAAGCGATGATCAGAGAATGTCCGAAGGAGCTGCTTTGCCGTTATCCCTATACTCTGCTTACCTTTGGCTATTGGAGCTTTTTACGCGGTCTGCCGGAGTTATTCCGAAAATTATGTAATCTGCTCCAAGAAATTATACTGACAGGTGAGGGAATGGAGGAAGAGGAGCGAAGGAAAATTAAAGGGGAATTTCTGCTGCTGCTATCTGTTTATGAATGCAATGATCTGTCTAAAATGCTGGAATACCAGAAGCAGGCATGGGACAGTATGGAAAAGGCTTCGGAGCTGCTTAAGCTCAATTTGCCCTGGGTTTTTGCAGCAGCTTCCCCGTTGAATATCTTCTGGAGCAAATCCGGTGAACTGGAGAAGGAAATACAGCAACTGGAGGATGGAAGGGAGCGCTATCTGAAACTGACCGGAGGCCATGGCGCAGGTATTGCCAGTGTGATGCGGGCAGAAGCGATGCTTATGCGGGGCGAGGATAATGAGGCTGAGATTTTATGTCATAGAGCTTTATACAGTGCCCGCAGCCACAATCAAACCGGCGTGTGCCTTAGCGCAGAGTTGGTTCTTGCGCAGATCGCCCTTCTTCGCGGAGATGCGCTGGGTTATCTTACTGTCATCAATAATATCCGGGATTATGCGATAAGAAATTCTAGTCCGTATGTGGTGCGTATGGTGGAGCTGTGCATGTCGAAAATAAGCCTGTCCTTGGGAATTGAGGACTATGTTGCTTCCTGGCTCTACGATATGGAGCGGCTCAAGAATATTCTTCATGAGCCGGCGGTTTCCCATGCACAGCTGCTTCATTTGGAGCTTTTATTGATGGGTAAACGGTATCATGAGTTCTATGGTGTATCAGGATATCTCTCGGATACGGCAGATACCTTAAGGGAGCGGGTTCCATTGATGATGCCTAAGGAAAATCATCTCATTTGTCTTGCGATTGCCAAGCTGAACAGCGGAAATCAGACGGAGGCTCAGGAATATCTTAATCAGGCACTAAGCCTATCCCTGCCGGATAAGATTTATCTTCCGGTTGCCCGGCATAGGAATCTGCTGGCTCCTTTGTTGGAAAACTCAAAGTATCTTAAGACAGACCGCGAAGGAATGCATGCTCTGACGGCACTGGGCAAGCGTTATGAAAAGGGTGCGGCTGCAATTAGAAAAATGATCATTGCAGGCAGATCCACTCTGACACCAAGAGAGCGGGAGATAGCCAGGCTTGCCAAGGACAGGCTGAGTGCCAGGGAGATTGCGGATAAGCTGTGTCTCTCCGAAACCACCGTCAGAACCGTCCTGAAGAATATATACAGCAAGTTGGATATCCATTCAAAATATGAGTTGATTTATAAAGAATTTTGACGAAAAAAAGAAAAATACCTCAAAATTAGGTATGTAAGATTTAAGAATCTACTGTAGGATTAATACAGTAGATTTTTTATATTAAAGTTTTCTGGACAGACTTCCGGAATACGCATGCATAGCGGCATACGGATGGCAGCAGAGATAACAAAGGCATTGACAAGGTTGGCAAAGGGGTAATGCTGATTCGGGACTGTTATAAACTGCTCAATGGCAGTGGGCTTGAGGAGCTGATCGCCTCAATGGAATGAGAAATATGGTAAAAAAGAATTTTATACAACCAGAGGGAGGTATGATTATGCAGAAGAAGGGTATTAAGCAGTCGACATTGAATTTTATTTTAGGGGGATCATCCCTGATATTATCCATTGTATTGGTAATTTTATCAATACAGGTTTTGAGAGCGTTTGATAAGATGCAGGTAGCTGAGAACAGAAAGGCGCAATTCAAGCAGCTAGGCTTTGACCTGGTTAACGCATCGAACTATTTGACCAATGAGGCAAGGGCATATGTACAGTTTGGAGATAAGGTTCATTATGATAATTATTGGAGGGAGGTTAACGAGACAAAGACCAGGGACTCGGTCGTAGCCAGGTTGGTGGAGCTGGAGGCACCGCAGAATGAATTGGATCTGATCGCGGAGGCAAAGAATAATTCGGATACTCTGGTTGCAACCGAGGATAAGGCAATGAAGGCAGCGGCAGGAGGAAGCTTTGACGAGGCAAGGCAGCTGATGTTCGGAGATCAGTATGAGAAGGATAAGGCGATTATTATGGCGCCCATCAATGAATTCCAGAAAACCATGAATGACAGGGCGGAGGCGGAGCTGAAAGAGGCTTCGGATAGAACCCAGAGCTATATTACAGTGATGATTCTGTTGATTATCTTTACTGCAGTATTCAGCAGCATCAGCTTATTACTTTCCCATTTTAAGATCATCAGGCCCATCATCCGGGTCAAGGATACCATGATGACGGTTGCCAGGGGTGATCTGTCGCAAACGGTCAATGTGACAATTGATAATACGGAAATCGGTCAGTTGGCTATGTCTACAGCATCGGTAATCGATCTGTTCCAAAATTTGATCCACGAGATATCCCATATACTGACAGAAATGTCCGGCGGTAACCTGGTGGTTGATGCCAATGGCGATTACCGGGGGGATTTTGCTGAAATTAAGACAGCATTGAATTTGATCATACAATCCTTTAATGAAGTATTGGGTGATGTGAAAGCAGCCGCCGAGCAGGTGGCCTCCGGTTCGGTTCAGATATCGGATTCCAGCATCGCACTTTCCCAGGGAGCTACGGAGCAGGCCAGTTCCATTGAGCAGCTTACGGCATCCCTGGAGGAGATATCAGCCCAGACGCAGTATAATGCCCGTAATGCAAACGAGGCCAACGAATTGGCAGAAACAGCCAAGGCGAATGCAGAGAGAGGGAATAGCCAGATGCAGGAAATGCTCAGGGCCATGCAGGAAATTAACGCATCCTCCGCAAATATCTCGAGGATTATTAAGGTAATCGATGAGATCGCTTTTCAAACCAATATTCTCGCACTGAATGCTGCCGTAGAGGCTGCCCGGGCAGGACAGCATGGCAAGGGCTTTGCCGTGGTAGCCGAAGAGGTAAGGAATTTGGCGGCACGTTCCGCAAATGCGGCTAAGGAGACCACAGATATGATAGAAAACTCCATTAAGAAGGTGGAGGGAGGAACGAAGATTGCCAATGAAACCGCCTCAAAATTGACCATGATTGTTGATGATGTGGAGAGAGTAGCCAGACTGGTTAACGATATTGCCACAGCTTCCAACGAGCAGGCAACAGGAATTGCTCAGATCAACCAGGGTGTAATGCAAGTATCTCAGGTGGTTCAGACGAACTCGGCTACCTCAGAGGAAAGTGCCGCAGCCAGTGAGGAATTAGCAAGCCAGGCAGAGATGCTGAAGCGGCAGGTAAGCAGATTTAAGCTGAAAAAAGAACTGTCCCTGTTATCCTCTTATCGGGAGCTTGAGAGCGTAAACCCGGAGGTACTTCTGATGCTTGAGCAGATGGGCAAGGAGAGGTAACGTGTCCCTTAGGTAACAATCAGATGTGTTCCGGGAGCATGTGATCGGATTGGGAGCATGCTCCCGGAATTAACCGCCAGGATGTGGAGGAGTAGGATGAAGATATTGATTTCTGAGGATGACTCGGCCAGCAGGAAATTTATGTTCCGGTTTATGGAACGGTATGGGGAATGCGATATGGTAGTCGATGGTTTGGAGA
>JAEZFH010000341.1 GCA_023437885.1 Bacillota bacterium
TTTATTCCATGACCAAGGCAGAACGCTCCAATCCTGATATTCTTAATCCTTCGCGTAAGAAAAGAATTGCTGCCGGAGCCGGTGTCGATATCAGCGAGGTGAATGCCCTGGTTAAGCAGTTCGAACAATCCAAGAAGATGATGAAGCAATTCTCAGGAATGATGGGAAAAGGAAAAAAACACGGCGGCTTTAAGATGCCCTTTGGATTTTAGCTTGTGTTGTATAGCGTTCATCGGAGTATACCATGATGTAGCAAGCTACAATACGGTATATCCCAATGAACATGTTACAATAGATTTAGATACTTTTTAAGGAGGTGAAATACATGGCAGTAAAGATTAGATTAAAGAGAATGGGACAGAAGAAGGCTCCTTTTTATAGAATTGTTGTTTCTGATTCCAGAACACCCAGAGATGGTAGATTTATTGAGGAAATCGGTACCTATGATCCGACTCAGAATCCCAGTGCTTTCAAGGTAGATGCAGAAGCAGCCAAGAAGTGGTTAGCAAACGGTGCACAGCCTACCGATACCGTAGGTAAGATCTTCAAGAACGCAGGTATCCTGTAAATTAACCAAATTCGCGGTGCTTCCGCAGAATGGAGATTTATATGATGAAGGAATTAGTTGAAGTAATCGCTAAATCACTCGTGGATCATCCCGATGAGGTTGTTGTTACGGAAAAGGAAACCGATAAAGCAATTGTTGTGGAATTAAAAGTTGCTTCTGAAGACATGGGTAAGGTAATCGGTAAACAAGGCCGTATCGCCAAATCTATTCGTACCGTAGTTAAAGCAGCCGCAACAAAGGATGACAAAAAGGTAGTAGTTGAGATTCTGCAGTAGCAGTAAATCCAATTGCAGTTTTTCCTGTGCAGAATCAAGGAAGCTGTTTGTTATGTCATATGGAATATTTTCAGTGAATGAAATATTTTCCGTAATTGGCATAGTAGAACAGCTTCTTTTTGTAGAATCTTAAAATTATGGCAGCTGCCTTTGATTAATTACCGGATGTTTCTATTCTACTAGAATAGAATACTTAATCAGAATGAAATCGCTGACAGAATTTCATAAAATAATCGATAGAATTTCTGGAAGTTATGGATAGAGGATCTCAAATGGTCAAATGATCGGCAGGAATGCAGCCGATCAAAGTTAGTAAGAAAGCATGGACGTGCTACTCGAAGCGAGTATGCAATAAATCCGCTGAAGGCTTTATATGCCGCTGGAGCGGCAGATGGAGGTTACGATGGACAATTATCTCAGAGTAGGTGTTATTACAACCACCCACGGGATTCGGGGGGAAGTCAAGGTGTTTCCCACAACGGATGACCCCGGCAGATTTAAGGATTTGAAAAAGTTATTCCTGGATACGGGAAAGGAACTTCTGCCGTTGGAGCTGGAGGGTGTTAAATTCTTCAAGCAAATGGTAATACTAAAGTTCAAAGGGATTGATAATATCAATGATATTGAGAAATACCGGGGCAAGGATCTTCTGATACACAGGGAGGATGCGGTGGCACTGGAAGAGGGGGAATATTTTATCTTTGATCTGATCGATTCTACGGTTTATACCGAGGATGGCAAAGAATTAGGTACTTTGACCGAGATATTAACCACTGCCGCGAATGACGTATATGTGGTTAATACTTCTGCCGGGAAGGAGCTACTTATCCCTTCCATCAAAGAATGTATTCTGGATATCGATGTAACGAATAAAAAAATCGTGGTTCATTTATTGGATGGCTTAATGTAGAAGCGCAACATTTTTTTGATTTTCTTAAGTAGAAAGAAAGGTGCAGATACTCGGATGAATTTTCATGTACTTACACTTTTTCCGGAAATGATTTTGCAGGGCTTGAATACCAGCATCACCGGAAGAGCAATGGATAAAGGGCTGATTTCAGTAAACACTGTCAATATCAGGGATTTCAGTGATGACAAGCATAAGAGGGTGGATGATTATCCTTACGGAGGCGGAGCCGGTATGGTAATGCAGGCCGAGCCTATTTTCAAGGCTTATGGATATCTGGCGAACCATATTAAGCTTTCCAAAGAGGATACGCATACTTTATCAAAGGATACCTATCATAAGCCGAGAGTAATCTATGTTACTCCTCAGGGAAGCATATTTAACCAAAGCATGGCACAGGAATTTGCACAGGAAGAAGACCTGGTGTTCTTATGCGGACATTATGAGGGCATTGACGAACGTGTTTTGGATATGGTTGTAACGGATTACGTATCCATCGGTGATTATGTCTTGACCGGTGGAGAATTACCGGCCATGGTAATGATTGATGCAATCTCCCGGTTGATTCCCGGCGTTCTGAACAACGAGGTTTCCTCTGAGTTCGCATCCTTCCAGGATAACCTGCTGGAGTATCCCCAATACACCAGACCTGAGGTTTTTATGGGGCAGAGGGTTCCGCAAGTGTTACTGACCGGCCATCATGCGAATATCGATGCCTGGAGAAGACAGCAATCAATCCTCAGAACCTTTGAACGGCGTCCCGATCTATTGGAGAAAGCGAACCTGACCGAGGAGGAGGGAGAATTCCTAACCCGCCTGATTTTTCAGAAAAATTATGAGATATATTAAATTATAAAGTACTTGCAATTGTTCCCTGTTTATGTTAAAGTAAGTTGTTGTGAGATGGGATGGTCCTCTGATACCGCACATAGCAGATATTCCATGATATTGGCATTTTGCCCTTATCTTATCAGGTATTAAGAACATCTAAATATGAAGGAGGTCACAAAATGAACGATATTATCAAGAGTATTGAAGCTGAGCAGTTGAAGGCAGAGGTTACTAATTTCAACGTAGGCGACACGGTTCAGGTTTACGCAAAGGTAAAGGAAGGTAACCGTGAAAGACTTCAGGTTTTCGAAGGCACTGTATTAAAGAGACAGAACGGTGGAGCCAGAGAAACCTTCACAGTAAGAAAGACATCCAATGGTATTGGTGTAGAGAAGACTTGGCCGCTACACAGTCCCAGCATTGACCGGATTGAAGTAATTAGACGCGGTAAAGTTAGACAGGCTAAGCTGTTCTATTTACGTGATAGAGTTGGTAAGAGAGCTAAGGTTAAAGAAGTAATCAGATAGTACGACGAAGGGACAATGCTTAAGTGATTGTCCCTTTTTTATCACATGTGTTGTTATAGTCTGGCCTGCGGCGTCCCATATCCCTTTTACTTTCCTTACCTTCTGAGTGTGTCCAACGGACACACTGATGGAACGCTACGTCGCACAAGAAGCACCAATTTATCTTTTTGTATCAGAAGGATAAATTGACCGGTTCTTCATAAAAGGTATGAAACACCATAGGCTGAACGGTAACCATATGTTCGAAGAAAGGGTTCGGTTATCCGTATGGATTATGATTTTGATAGAGAAAGCAAAAAGCCGCTTATCATGAAAATTTTTATTGAGATATTTATCTGGGCAGCACAAATTGCTGCTGTGATATTTTTGGCTTATTTTATCGTATATTATGCCCTGGAACGGACGAATATGGTAGGTATCTCGATGGAGAATACCTTATCCGACGGGGATCAGATTATCATTAATAAATTTTCCTATCGTTTTACTGATCCGAAACGCTTTGATGTTATTGTCTTTAAGCAGAGCGGGAAAGAGCACAGCTATTATGATATCAAACGGATCATTGCCTTGCCGGGGGAAACCGTACAGTTCTTAGATGGGATGATCTATATTGACGGAGCTCCCGTTGATGAGGTTGTCAATGTGGAAGCTATGGCAAATTACGGCCTTGCTGCTGAAGAGATAAAATTGGAAGAGAATGAATATTTTGTATTGGGGGACAATCGTAATAACAGTGAGGACAGCCGTTTTGCCAGTGTCGGTATGATCCGGCGGGAGGAAATCGTCGGTGAAGCTTTCCTGCGGACTACCCCCTTTAACTTTATCAATAAATTAAATTTAATTAAGGAAACAGAAGAACCAGAATCAAAGGAAGAAGCTGGGCAGGATGCTTAGCGATTGGAGGTAACAATGCATTTTCAATGGTATCCCGGTCATATGGCCAAGGCGAAACGGTCCATGCAGGAGGATATGAAGCTGATTGATGTGGTCATTGAGCTGGTTGACGCCAGAATACCATATTCCAGCACAAATCCGGATATTGATGCACTGGCAAAAAATAAATCAAGGGTAATATTGCTTAATAAAGCGGACATGGCGGATCAGCGCTATAATCATGCCTGGAAGGAATACTTTGAGGAGAAGGGCTATTATGCATCCCTGGTAAATTCCCGGAGCGGCTCCGGAGTGAAGCAGGTACAGGATGTCGTAAATAAAGCGTGCCAGGCGAAAATTGAACGCGACCGCAGGAGAGGAATCCTGAACCGCCCTGTCCGCGCTATGATTGTCGGCATCCCCAATGTAGGAAAATCAACCTTTATCAATAGCTTTGTAGGCAAGGCTTCCACAAAAACGGGAAATAAGCCGGGTGTTACCAAAGGCAAGCAATGGATCCGCTTGAGTAAGACGATAGAATTGCTGGATACACCGGGCATTCTCTGGCCAAAGTTCGAGGATCAGTCGGTAGGCCTGAAGCTGGCTTTGATCGGCTCCATCAATGATAATATCGTGAATACAACAGATATGTCCCTGGAATTGATTTTGCTGCTTCACAAGTACTATCCGGAGGTTCTACCTAACCGCTACGGTTTGGAAATTCCGGCGACGGAGCTGGATATTCCCGGAGCTGCAATGGTGCTGGAACAGATCGCCAGGAAGCGTTCCTGCCTGCAAAAAGGCGGAGAACCGGATGTCGACCGCGCAGCAATACTTTTCGTGGATGATTTTCGCAGTACCAAGCTTGGAAATATCACCTTGGAATTCCCTCCGGACCGGAAAAAGGAGAAAATTGCGGACGAATCGGAAGACGGGAACTTGTCGAAATGAAAGTCTTATAGCTAAAACAGAAGAAAAGGAGGACTCTCCCGTGAAAGATAGAAATAATACCGAGGATACTGCTCCAAAGAAGATATCCCTGATTAAATTAGAATTCATGCAGGCTTGCCCAGAGGAAATACCCGCATTGCTTGAGAAATACAGTATAGACGAACGGAGCGGCGTAATTACCGTCTGCAATCAATACCGCAACCGGACACAGGCACTTCAAAAGGAACTAGAGCGCCTGGAGAAGATGAAGTCTTATGAGAAAAAATACAGTGACTATGAATATATCTGCGGTATTGACGAGGTAGGCCGCGGCCCCTTTGCCGGCCCTGTAATTGCAGCGGCGGTTATCCTTCCTAAGGATTGCGATATTCTATATATCAATGATTCCAAGCAATTATCCGAGAAGAAGCGGGAGGAGCTGTACGATGAAATCATAACCAAAGCAGTTGCCTTCGGTATCGGCAGCGTGCCGCCCGGCCAGATTGATGAGATAAATATATTGCAGGCCACCTATGAGGCGATGCGAAAAGCCATAGGAAACCTGTCCGTCAAACCAGATCTGTTACTCAACGATGCCGTTACCATACCGGGAATTAATATACGCCAGATCCCTATTGTCAAGGGGGATGCCAAAAGCATCTCCATTGCGGCTGCCAGCATCGTAGCAAAAGTGACGAGAGATCGTATGATGGGGGCCTATCACCAAATTTTCCCGACCTATGATTTTGCCAGCAATAAGGGATATGGCTCTGCCAGGCATATCGAAGCCATCCGGCAGTATGGCCTTTCTCCCATTCATCGCAGAACCTTTGTTAAGAATTTTGTAACAGACTAAGATATTATAGTAAGGAAGCCGATGAATTATAATATCATAGGAATAAATGCTTCTAATACATAATTCATTAATGTATCATGTATTGATACATGATCCATCAATACATGATTTATCAATTCATGATCTATCAATGTATGACCTATTAATACATGACCTATTAATACATGGCCTATTAATACATGGCCTATTCACTGGACATTGAAGCTGGGAGGGTAATTCATGGAACAATCCAAACAGGAAGCAAAAACCAAAACCGCCGTTGCACTTTCCTATGCGCCAAATGAGGAAGCCCCCAAGGTTATCGCCTCAGGCAGAGGCTACCTTGCCGATAAAATCATCGCCCGGGCAAAGGAAGCCAATATTCCTCTGCATCAGGATGAAAAGCTGGCGGATACATTATCACGGCTGGAGCTGGGGGATATGATACCTCCTGAGCTGTACGAGGTTGTGGCTGAGATTCTGCTCTTTGTGGACCGCATGGACCGCATAAAGAGCAAGGTTGGTATGGAGCATGAATAAACGAGCGGTAGGTTCCGAATTTGAACAAAAGGCTGCCGGCTATCTTTCGAACCACGGTTATCGTATCCTGGAGCATAATTTTCGGTGCAGAACCGGGGAGATAGACCTGATTGCCAATAATGACGGCTATCTCTGCTTTATCGAGGTGAAATACCGGTCCAGTCTTTCCAGGGGTTATCCGGCGGAAGCCATCACCCCCCATAAAATACGCAAAATAATCAATACGGCAACGGTCTATTTGTTGCTGCACAAGCTTCCCGCAGATACTCCATGCCGTTTTGATGCCGTTGTTATTCTTGAAAATGAGATCTCCCTGATTAAGAATGCTTTTGACGGGATTTAATGTATAGAACAGAAGGGTTACGATTAATTATGACATTTCAGAATTCTCCGGACGCACAGATTGATTTTACGGCAGAGGTGCCCTACCTGTCATTTCCGGCTTTATCAAGGATACCGTTCCTGAAACATGGTTTTTCCACCCGCCTGGGCGGAGTAAGCGAGGGCATCTATTCAACGATGAATCTCGGCAATGATTCTGCTCCATATCCGGATTCCCAGGCCAATATTCAGGAAAACTACCGCAGAATGGCAGAGAGTATCGGTGTGGATGTACAAAGCCTGGTATTATCACACCAGGTTCATAAGACAAATATCCGTGTCGTGACAAAGGAGGATTGCGGGAAAGGCCTCTTTTTCCCCAGGGACTACAGTGAAATTGATGGTCTGATTACCAGAGAGCCCAAGGTTACACTGGTTACCAAATACGCGGACTGCGTTCCTTTATACTTTGCAGATATAAAAAACCGTTCCATTGGGCTTACCCATTCCGGCTGGCGGGGAACTGTAGCGGAAATCGGCAGGATTACTGTCGAAGAGATGCAAAAGCATTTCGGCAGCAGCCCCAGGGATATCATCGCAGTGATCGGCCCCTCCATTTGCAGGGATTGCTTTGAGATCAGCGAAGACGTAGCTGCGGAGTTTGAACGGGCATTTCCCGGAGCATGCATTAATGCACATGCGCCGACGGAAGGGAGTTCACATCCTGCGGCAAGGCAGAATACGATGGACGCTTGCGGGCATAGTACTCATATTCTGACTCCCAGGGAGAGCTTCGGAAAATTCAGCTGCGATTTATGGGAAGCAAACCGGCAAGTTTTATTAAAGGCCGGCCTTCCTGAGGAAAATATCCATATCAGCAGTGTATGTACCTGCTGCAATGAGGACCTGTTGTTTTCCCACCGAAAAACCAAGGGTCACAGGGGAAGCCTGGGTGCCTTTCTGGCAATCACCGACTAGGAGAACAAAGCAGCAAAAAATGGTGTATGTTATGAAGAAAAAAAGTGCACATTATTAAATAAAGTGATAGAAGTTACAGCTCAGCCTGTGGCTGGAACTGTAACTGATAGAACCTCGAAGCAATGGAAAATGCTTTACAAACCAAAATACGTATTGTACAATCAGATGGAAAGTTCTTCATGGCTTCCATTGTCAAGGAAATATTAAGGAAATATTCCAAGGAGAAATGATACATCAATCAAATCTGGAGGAAGTATTTCGTTCTAAGCGGAATGTTCCTATGGTTTGTTAATACGGAGGAGTACAGCTGTTATACGGCATATACCCTCGATTATGAAGTAACTGACGGAAAGGCATAGGTAAAATAATGAGTAGACCAATCGTAGCCATTGTAGGCAGGCCGAATGTAGGAAAATCCACACTGTTTAATGCTCTGGCAGGAGATCGTATCTCCATTGTCAAGGATTATCCGGGTGTAACAAGGGATCGCATCTACGCCGACGTAACATGGCTGAATTCACAATTTACAATGATAGATACCGGAGGTATTGAACCGGACAGCAAGGATGAGATGCTGTCCTACATGAGGCATCAGGCTCAGATTGCAATCGATACGGCAGATGTTATTATCTTCCTGGTAGATGTTAGGCAGGGGTTGGTGGATGCCGACTTTAAGGTAGCCGATCTGCTTCGGCGTTCCGGTAAACCGGTGGTGCTGGTGGTGAACAAGGTGGACAGCTTCGAGAAGCTGATGGCTGATGTATATGAATTTTATAATCTTGGAATCGGCGAACCCTTTCCGGTATCTGCCTCTGGAAAACTTGGCTTCGGCGATATGCTGGATGAAGTAGTGAAGCATTTTACTTCCGGCAATACGCAGGAGCAGAACGATGAACGTCCGAGAATTGCCATTGTAGGCAAGCCCAATGTAGGCAAATCCTCCATTGTGAACAAGCTGGTGGGCGAACCTCGTGTAATTGTATCCAATATCGCGGGTACCACGAGGGATGCTATCGATACTCCCATCCGCCGTAACGGTAAGGAATACGTCCTGATCGATACCGCAGGTCTTCGGAGAAAAAGTAAAATCAAGGAAGAGCTGGAACGGTTCAGCATCATCCGCACCGTATCCGCAGTAGAGCGTGCGGATGTAGTTGTGCTTGTAATTGATGCCGAGGAGGGGGTTACGGAACAGGATGCCAAGATCGCAGGCATTGCCCATGACCGAGGCAAGGGTATGATTATCGCAGTGAACAAATGGGATCTGATCGAAAAAAACAATAAAACCGTCAAGGAATATACCGCGGATATCCGGGAAATTCTATCCTTTATGCCCTATGCAGAGATCCTTTTTATCTCGGCAGAGACCGGACAGAGATTACACAAGCTTTTTGAAATCATAGAGGTAGTGATTCAGAATCAGAATCTCCGGATTGCCACCGGCGTTCTCAATGAGATCTTAATGGAAGCGGTCTCGCTTCAGCAGCCGCCCTCAGACAAAGGAAAGCGTTTAAAACTATATTATATTACACAGGTATCAATCAAGCCCCCGACCTTCGTCATCTTTGTGAATGATAAGGAATTAATGCATTATTCCTACACCAGATATATTGAAAATAAAATCCGGGAGGCCTTTGGCTTTTCAGGAACCTCATTGAAGTTCATCATCAGGGAACGAAAGGAGAATTCATAAATGATTCTGAGAATCATACTTTGTTTGATGTTTGGTTATATCATGGGATGCTTTTCCACAGCATTCTTTGTAGGTAAGCTAAATAAAGTAGATATCCGTAAATACGGCAGCGGCAATATGGGCACGACCAATGCCCTCCGGACACTGGGAGCGAAGGCAGGAGCCATAACCCTGATCGGTGATGTGCTCAAGGCCGTAATCGCCATACTGCTGGTGAAGTATGTCTTTTTCCCAGGACATGAATCCCTTGATTTATTTTCAATCTATACCGGTTTAGGTGTAGTAATCGGACATAATTATCCCTTTTGGCTTAAATTAAAGGGCGGAAAAGGCATGGCGGCCACCGGTGGTGTTATGGCAAGCCTGGATCCCCTGATTATCCCGATTGGCCTTCCTTTATTCATACTCTCAATTGTTATCACAAAATATGTATCCGTCGGTTCCCTGGTAATTGCCGTATTATTTCCTGTTTGGATTGCGATCCGGCATCCGGGTGACCTACATATGCTGATGGTTGCACTGGTCTTTATGGCTTTGGCCTTTATTAAGCACCGGTCCAATATTAAGCGTATCATCGACGGTACGGAAAATAAAATCGGCCAGAGAGTGAAGATGTAACAGTATTGATCTTTATAAAAGATAAATTTCGAAAAGGAGGAGCTTATGAGTAAGGTTAGTATTTTAGGCGCTGGAACCTGGGGCTGCGCCCTGGCAATTTTACTTGCCAACAACGGACATGATGTGACCATCTGGACAAAAATCGAAGCAGAAGCGCTCATGTTGAAGGAGAATCGAAATAGCATGAAGAATCTTCCCGGTGCCACATTACCCGAGCAGATTCAAATCACTCTTGATCTGGAGGAAGCCTGCAGTGGCAAAGATTTACTCGTAATGGCAGTGGCTTCTCCCTACATCCGTTCTACTGCCCATATCGCCAGTCCTTATATCAAAGAGGGACAAATCCTGGTTAACGTATCCAAGGGCATTGAGGACGGAACCTTAGATACACTTTCCGAGGTAATCAGTGAAGAGGTCCCTCAGGCAGATGTCGCCGTATTGTCCGGTCCCAGCCACGCGGAAGAGGTAAGCCGGGGTATTCCCACGACCATTGTTGTCGGTGCCCGTACCAAGGAGACCGCGAGATGTATTCAGGATATCTTTATGACCGATGTATTTCGCGTATATACCAGCCCTGATATCATCGGCATCGAGCTGGGCGGTTCCCTGAAGAATGTAATTGCCCTGGCTGCCGGTATTGTGGATGGTTTAGGCTATGGCGACAATACCAAAGCCGCCCTGATGACCAGAGGAATGGCGGAAATCAGCCGACTGGGTATCAGAATGGGCGGTAAGATGGAGACCTTCTCCGGCCTGTCCGGCTTTGGGGATCTATTTGTAACCTGTAACAGCAAGCATAGCCGCAATTGGAATGCGGGCTATCTGATGGGACAGGGCAAGTCCATGGAAGAGGCCATGAAGCAGGTTGGACAAGTTGTAGAAGGCATCAATTCAGCCAAAGCTGCATTGACTCTGGCGCAGAAGAATGAAGTAGAAATGCCCATCGTCGAGCAGATTAATCTGGTCCTATTTGAAGGAAAGTCCTCCAAGGATGCACTTTATGATCTTCTTGGAAGAGACAAACGAAGAGAATATAAATCCTTAGAGTGGGACTAAGGAATGCTAAAAGCAAAATGCAATGGAGATAAGTATGATACATGAGATTATTGCAATTGTTAAAGAAGCCGGCCGTATTGTTATGAATGCCCGTAATATTCAGGGCGGCATAGAGAGTAAGGAAGGCAGAGCTAATTTTGTAACCAAATATGATGTTGAGGTTCAGCAATTCCTATATTCCGAACTTGCCAAGCTGTATCCCCAGGCCACCTTTATCGGTGAAGAGGATGAGAATAACGGAGCTCCCGGAGAATATTGCTTTATTATTGATCCCATTGACGGTACCACGAATTTTATTCTGGACTATCGTCACAGCGCTATCAGCGTGGGATTGATGTATCATGGTCATATAGTCGCCGGGGTGGTATATAATCCATATCTGGAGGAGCTCTTTTATGCGGTTAAGGGAACCGGCGCATATTTGAATGATAAGCTGTTAAAGCTATCCAATCTGCCCCTATGTGAAGGTCTGGTTTCAGTAGGAACCTGTCCCTATTACCGTGATAAGGCGGATGAAACCTTTGCATTGTCACGAAAATTATATGACCAGGCCCTGGATATCCGCAGAAGCGGGTCCGCGGCGCTGGATATTTGTTATGTCGCAGCGAACCGTTTTGTCCTGTACTTTGAACTTAAGATATCTCCCTGGGATTATGCAGCAGCATCCTTAATTCTTACGGAAGCCGGCGGCAGGATATCAATGATCGACGGCAGAGAGCTTCCCATCACTGAAGGCTGCCCGGTTGTAGCTGCTACGCCAAAAGCATATGAAGAATTCTGCAGACTTCTTCCTGTATCATGATAATGAACGGCAGGCAAAAGATCTGAATGAAAGTAAATCTATTACAGTAAATAATTTAAATGGATACGGACCAATAGGAATCCTGATCTATGTTAATGGATGATGAAGCAACGGAAGGAAAACGCAATGTTTTCCTTCCGTTTTCTATACTTTGATAAAGTATACCTTGGGCAGCTGTCCTTATTTCATAAAACTGCCTGTTTTTCCTATTCATACAATGAAACATTCCTGCATATGTTTAACTATACTTTATTAAAGTATACCATATTGTAGCTTGCTACATTAGGGTATAACCATAAGGAGGGTTGGCACATGTTAGGGCAGTATGATGTTTATAATGATATTCAGGCTAGGACAGGCGGTGAAATATACATAGGTGTGGTAGGGCCGGTTAGAACAGGAAAAT
>JAEZFH010000387.1 GCA_023437885.1 Bacillota bacterium
GGGGGCGCCAATACCGCCCCCTAAACCCCCCCCCCCCCGCCACAGGCTCAACTGCAACCCGCTCCGATCTATTTTGTGCAGAGAGAAGGATGACAGATATCCCTCCGGTATCGTAAAATGAACCGGAGGAAACCCATCATCCTTCTCTTAATAGGATATGCATCCGAAAAAATCTCGGAACCTTTAAAGATAGTGTTTCATTACCTCAATATTACCTTCTTCTTTCTTTACAAATTCCTCTGCTATTTTGGTGCAGGTGCCGTCTGCATTCTTACTGGCATGGAGCAGCTTGGTCATCTGCGTCACTCCCATAGTACTTCCTTGAATTACCATCTGGGCAATATGGCTGTCTGAAGAATTCATGAGCATATTCATCTTCACATTCCCCTTCATCATTACCTTGTTATACTGGGAAACATCCTTAACCCTTGCCCCGCTCGTACGCATCTGGCGTTTTGTTTTATCTGCTATCTCCTGATAGTCCCGTAATTGTTTATGCAAATCATTGCTAAACTGCTGGTTCTTCACCTTGTCCAGGACAGCTTCAATGGCTGTAATTCCGATTGAGGCATTCTGATAGGTCTTTTCTAATAAGTCCAAATCCACATTTCCAATCATAAAAACACTCCTTATGCTAATCAGGTGTACTTTATTAAAGTATGCACCACTGTAAATGAGTCCCTGCCACACATATGCGGCGCAACTCTTACTTCTCTTAGTATAAGGAGTTGAATTATGGTTTATTCAGCAGAATCTCCTTCTGCGCTATTGCTGCTCTCGTTGCTGGTCATAGCATCAATGCTTTTCCAGAAATTCTTTAAGTCTTCATCCTTCTCAATTGCCTTCTTGCTCTTTTCTTCGGTCATTTCGACAATTGCGATAATATCTTCATCATTCTTTCTTTCATCATAATAAGCCTTAGTCTCGGAATCCATATCTCCTGAGAAGATTTTAAGCTTGCCATCCCCATCGGTTATTACATAAAATTTGGCAAGACCCGGAGCTGGCGTATTGATGCTGGTGAACTTGATTTCATGATATACATAAACAATATAAGTTCCCTCTGCTATGCTTTTCTTCGTATAGGTCTGAATATTGCGGTAATCCTCAATATATTCTGTCTTTGTTTGCAGCTGCTCTTCAGAGCCTACCTTTTCAGGATCACTTAAAATACTCTTTAGGGTTTCAATATCACAATTACCTTTTGCGGAATAATAAGCATTAAAGAGCGTGTCAATCTCCGGATAAGTTCCAGCCTGCTCTATGGGATATACCGGTACCGGTGTCGGTGTCGGGATTGCGGTAGGGGCCGCTGCGTCAGCGGAATCAGCAGAATCAGCAAGGGCTGCATCTGCGGCCATCAGTACATCTGCATCACCTGCATCATTCGCGCTATCCTCCGGTAGAACCTCGGCACTAAGTGCTGTCTTTGCTGTCCTTTCCTCCGCTTTGGGCCGGTCCTGACTAACAGATAACGTAAGAATTCCAATTCCCATGGTACTCATGGTCGTTAATAATATAATCTTTTTATATTTAAGCTTCATTATGATCTCCTTAAATTGCCACATTTAATAAAGTTGCCATATTTTAGCTCCCTATATTATAGTGCTATATCATGGCATGCTATGTACCTTTTCCATATTTGCTATTTACTGTACCTATTTTACCAAAAAGAAATAAAAAAATCAACCTATATATTTCATTTTTTTGTAACACATTTTAACATTTTTGTAACATTTGTGTCCAATTCACCCAATTTTTTAATACGAATATAATTTTACAAAGGGCTGTTAAGAATATATAATTAAAACACAACCAATTAAAAATGTCAAAGTTATATTCTGTCAAACAACGTCGAAAATCCTTGCAGCCCAGTAATTTCAAGGATTTTGCGCTCAACCAGTCCAGAAAGAAGGGTATATCGCATGAACCATTTGCTAAACCAACAGCTGAAGAAAATCGAACTACAGGAGCAGAAAATATTAAATCCTACGGAGCCTTCTCTTATGGAGTCCGCACTCTCTCCCATGATGAATAAAATTCAGGGTTTTATTCCCGACAAATTAAAAAATACCTTAGACGCTGCTTTCTATAAAGGCTTTCAAATCGTTTTTGAAAAAGGAAGTACCTACATTGAAAAGACCTACCAAAGAGACAAAATTACACTCGAATATGATATTAATAATTATGCTATTGATAAACGCATGAATAAGAAGCATATTAACAAGCTCGACCGGTATTCAAAACAAACCCAGCTGCTCAATTCCTCCTTCTCCGTATTGGAGGGCGGCGTCCTTGGCGTACTGGGGATTGGTTTGCCTGATATCCCCCTGTTTCTTGCCGTTCTGGTGAAGACTCTGTATGAAATAGCACTTAGCTACGGCTATTCCTATGATACCCCCGAGGAAAGGGCTTATATCCTTCTATTGATCAGCGGAGCCATCACGAAGGGAGAAGTACAGAGGGAATATAATCATGTACTGGAGCTGCTGGGCCGACAGCTTGACAGTGATATTGAATCCGGGATTGACTTAGATCTTCAGATGAAGGAGACTTCCACCCATTTGTCCGAGGCACTGTTAACTGCGAAGTTCATTCAGGGTATTCCGGTTGTAGGCGTCATTGGAGGTGCAGTGAACTACAGCATAGTCAGCCGGGCTGCCAAGTATGCCAGGCTAAAATATAAGAAGCGGTACCTGCTTAAAAAGGCAGCCGATTGAAGGTGGTGAAGAAAATGCAAATCATTATGAGAAAAATATAGAATCTTACTTTACTTTGCTTAATAGATAGTATATAATAACATAGTCCGAGACAGCCGAAGTAATTTTCGGCTATCTAGCCTTTAATAAAGTATCCTTTATTAAAGTCTTCCATATGTAGCTTGCTACATCATGGTATGCACCTGTAGCTCAGTGGATAGAGCGTTCGCCTCCGGAGCGAAAGGCCGCTGGTTCGAATCCAGTCAGGTGCATTTTTTATGCGCTGATTTACTATTGTCTCTAGCTAACCCGTCTAAAACAGTTTCTGCAGTATCGTCAAATGCTATCCAAAGGAATATCTGAGGGCCGCAGCCCTGGCAACCATAATCGAAGGAAAGGACTGCCTCGGTGGACACTCCAGCCGAGGTCCCTGTCCTTTGCGATTTTGCATATCCTTTCGTCAATATATCCCAAATATTTATTATCAAAAAACAGACAAAAGATAAAGCGATCCCCATATGAGGAAATCCAAAAAACCGCCTTATCTTCTGTCCGCTTCTTTATTCTATGCTGTTTCAATGCCTAGCTTAGATTTTATAGCTGCTTAAATCTTCCTGGAAATTCTTAATCATCTGATCGAATACCGCAATCTGATTCGTCAGTTCATTGATCTGATCCATATAGATTGCAACATTGGAGCTTGCTTCCTCCGTAGCGGCGGAATTCTCCTCCGCAATTGCCGCAAGACTGTGCATATTATCAAACAGGGATGCTATATTATCCGTCTCTACCTTCAGCTCCTGAGAGGTTTGAATCATCAGATCAGATACCGTCTTCAGATTGGAGTTCGCCATGCTGGAGGTTTTAACCGCATCGCTAAGCTTATTGCTCTCCGTCTCCAGTATCTTATATTGAACATCGATATCCCCAACTACACCGCCGATGCTGTCCACAAATTCTGTAAGGCTCTGGTTGATTTGATTTACGGCCTTATTAGTCTCCGCTGAAAGGCTTCTGACCTCATCTGCCACCACTGCAAAGCCCTTTCCTGCCTCGCCTGCACGGGCTGCTTCAATAGAAGCGTTTAAGGCCAGAAGATTTGTCTGCTTCGCAATCGAGGACACAATGGATACAATCTTCATCATACCCTCTGCGTTCTTACGCAGTTCATCACTGTTGGTACGGATAATATTAAATTTATCCAGTACTGCCTGTATTTCCAGTGTTGTATTGTCTACTTTGCTAAAGCTGTTCTCCAGCTTCTCCATTGCAGTTTCAATCTTTACTTCATTCTCCTGGCTCTCAGAGGAGATTCTGGTTACATTCCGGATACTGTCACTTAAGATACCTACGGACCGCTCGGTATCCTCGGCCTGGGTGGTCGCTGCGACTGCTACCTCGTCAAGCACCGCGGTAATGTCATTGGAGGTGGCCTGCATCGTATGGGCAATTTCCGTCACCGAATGGTTAAAGGTATACATCTCGTCAACGATTGCATTGAAGTTAATGAAATCCTTCTGAACCCTCTTCTTTATCTCGTTAATCTGAAGCATAATTGCCTCGTATTCATCATTCGTCTTAATCGTCAGATATTCTACAAAATCACAGTTCGCCAGCTTATCGATCTCCTTCCTCATAAGCCTTTGAGGGCTGTTAAGTACTGAAGCTGACAAAAAGGAAATCAGAAACGCGGCTATCCCGACAGGAAGTGCCAATAGTTTGTCCGGTATCAACAGCAGGGAAACCAGAAGCATGAAAAAGGTATTAACAATTGCTGTTTTCAGAGTCACATTTTTAATAAAGCCAAAGGAGAAAAATTGGTTAATTCCATATTTTTTCGTATACTGAATTTCTTTCTCGAAGGTCAGCTTAAGCTTTACCTCACCCTCTATTTGTTCCAGGAGCTCCACATCTATTTTTTCATTAAAATAATGAGCCACACCGTTAATCAGACCAAACAGATAGTGATGCATTCCGCGCTTGGACCGATAAGTGAACAGAATATCATGAGAGGATAAAACCGTAACATCCAGGATCGGAGGTACTGCACCTTTAAACCGCTTCATAACTATAATATGTACATCATTCATGGATTTCAGAAATTGATATGCCGATTCATGACGGAAGAATCCTGGATAACTCTTGCTGAAGGTTAAAATATTCTGTTCGCCCATGATTCTCCATATTTCCTGATGATCCTTTCCTACAAGTTCGCCAATCTGATCCACGATTCCGGTAGCGGTTTTATCATCAACATCTTCCAGTGGTGAAAATACTACATCCGGCGAAAGGTGATACTTCTGCAATGCTCTGCTTACCACTTCCTTGCCAAACAGCACTTTACATGACTCAACCCATGTTGAAACTACGGTGCCTTTCATAACCTTTTCCTCCTTCAAGAATTCTTCTCTACTACCATATTATATCAAAGAATGACAATTATCAAGATATATCTGATAACAATTACTGTTATTACAAATTTTTTTATAGTCCCAGGAACAAACAGGCCCGCGGTATAATAATAAAATCATACCGCGGGCCTGCTGCTTATTAATGATGAATCTATAATGTATAACTCATTTTATTAATCTTACCGCCGTAAGATGGCCGAATCATTATTCTTCCGTGGAATAAAGCTTGGAAAGCTTCACCAAATGCTCATACTTAGCCATGGCATTCTTCTCTGCGTTGGCAAATAATGCTTCTGCTCTTTCCGGATTCTGACGCATTAAGGAACTGTAACGAACCTCATTCTTAATGAAATCCTGATAGCTTGCGCTGGGAGCCTTGCAATCCAAGCTGAAAGGATTCTTTCCTTCCTCAGCCAAACGAGGATCGAAGCGGAACATATTCCAGTAACCAGCTGCTACCGCATTCTTCTCTTCGGTCTGGGATACGCCCATGCCGCCCTTGATACCATGGTTGATACAAGGAGCATATGCGATAACGATGGAAGGTCCGTTGTAGCTTTCAGCCTCGATTAACGCCTTGATCGTCTGGTTATAATCAGCACCCATAGCAACCTGGGCAACATATACATAACCATAGCTCATAGCAATCGCTGCCAGATCCTTCTTTCTAACTTCCTTACCGGCTGCTGCAAACTGAGCGATTGCACCGGTAGGGGTAGCCTTGGAGGACTGTCCGCCTGTATTGGAATAAATCTCGGTATCGAAAACCAGGATATTAACATCCTGACCGCTGGCGATTACATGATCCAGACCGCCGAAGCCGATATCATAAGCCCAGCCGTCACCACCGAAGATCCACTGTGACTTCTTGGATAAGAACTCCTTATCCTTAAGGATATTCTGAAGGACAGAACTGTCCTTGCCTTCTGCACCGTTGCAGGACTCAAGCAACCGAACAAGAGCTCTTGTTGCACCCGCATTTTCACGGCCGTTATCATAGGTTGAAAGGTATCTTTCAGCTGCAGCCTTTACCTCAGCACTATCTGCTGTTTCAGCCAATGCCGCAACCTTATCCTTTAATCTGTTTCTCAATGCCTGTTGTGCAAGTGCCATACCGTAACCGTACTCTGCATTATCCTCAAATAAGGAGTTAGCCCATGCCGGACCGCGTCCTTCCTTATTCACGGTATAAGGAGTGGAAGGATAGGAACCGCCCCAGATGGAGGAGCAGCCTGTTGCATTAGCAACAAACATTCTGTCACCGAATAACTGGGTAACTAATTTAGCGTAAGGGGTTTCGCCGCAGCCTGCACAAGCGCCGGAGAACTCCAGCAGAGGCTGATTGAACTGGCTTCCCTTAACAGTAACATCCTTGAATTTCTCAGCAACTTCAGGTCTAACCTCTAAAGTAAGACCATATTCGAATACCTTCTGCTCTTCCAGCTGAGTCTCCAGAGGCTTCATAACGAGAGCCTTCGCTCCCTTCTTACCAGGACATACATTCGCACAGGAGCCGCATCCCATACAGTCAAGTGAGGATACTGTCATAGCAAATTCAAAGCCGGCAAGACCTGTCATAGCTACCTTCTTCATTCCTTCCGGAGCGTTGGCAGCATCCTCTGCATTCATGGCAACCGGACGGATTACAGCATGAGGACATACATAGGAACAGAAGTTACACTGGATACAATTCTCGGGATTCCATTCCGGAACATCAACAGCAATACCACGCTTCTCAAATGCGGAGGAGCCTTGAGGTAAGGTGCCGTCTGCTGAATTAGCAAATGCGGATACCGGAAGCTCATTGCCCTGCTGAGCGTTTACAGGTGTTAATATACCATTTACGAAGTCAACAACTTCTTTTCTTCCCTCGGTAACCTTGATGAGGATTTCTTCATCCTGCGCATTCTTCCAGCTCTCAGGAACCTGAATCTCCTTCAATCCGGTAAGACCGCGGTCAATGGCATCGTGATTCATCTTAACGATTGCTTCACCCTTCTTGCCATAGGAAGCAGTTGCTGCATCCTTCATATACTTCACAGCTTCTTCTACAGGAATGATATTAGCAAGCTTGAAGAAGGCAGACTGAAGGATCGTATTGATACGTCCGCCTAAGCCGATTTCCTTACCGATGCTGATACCGTCGATGATGTAGAACTTAATATTGTGTTCTGCCATGTAGCGCTTAACCTGTCCGGGTAAATGCTTCTCGATCTCTTCCATATCCCAGCCACAGTTAAGAAGGAACGTACCGCCGTCCTTTAATTCCTGAACCATGTTGTATTTTCTTACATAGGAAGGATTGTGGCAGGCTACAAAGTTCGCTTCTGTAATTAAGTAAGTGGACTTAATGGGCTTCTTACCAAATCTCAAGTGAGACATAGTAACACCGCCGGACTTCTTGGAGTCATAATCAAAGTAAGCCTGAGCATACATGCTGGTATGATCACCAATGATCTTAATGGAGTTCTTGTTTGCACCTACAGTACCGTCGGCACCAAGACCCCAGAACTTGCAGCTGATGGTTCCTTCAGGTGTTGTATTGGGATTCTCGGTAATCTCAAGAGATAAATTAGTAACATCCTCCTTGATACCGATGGTGAAGGTCTTCTTTTCTGTATTCTTATAAACTGCAATAATGTGTGCAGGGATTGTATTCTTGGAGCCTAAGCCGTAGCGTCCGTTAAATACCGGAATATTGCCAAACTGGGTATCCTTTAAGGCAGCAACAACATCCAGGTATAAAGGCTCGCCCAGTGCGCCGGGTTCCTTGGTTCTGTCAAGAACGGTAATCTTCTTCACAGTTGCAGGAATTGCCTCAACTAAGCGCTTTGCATTGAAAGGACGGTATAAACGAACCTTTACAAGACCTACCTTGGCACCGTTTGCATTCAGGTAATCGATGGTCTCTTCAATCGTATCGTTAACTGATCCCATAGCTACGATGATATGGTCTGCATCCTCTGCACCATAGTAGTTAAACAGCTTGTAATCGGTACCGAGCTTAGCGTTAATCTTATTCATATATTCTTCTACAACGCCGGGAACTGCATCATAGTATGTATTACATGCTTCTCTGGCCTGGAAGAATACATCAGGGTTCTGTGCGGAACCGCGAAGTACCGGATGCTCAGGGTTTAATGCATTGCGACGGTATGCATCAATTGCATCCATATCCGCCATATCCTTTAAATCCTCATAATCCCAAGCTTCAATCTTCTGAATTTCATGGGAAGTTCTAAATCCGTCAAAGAAATGCACGAACGGTACTCTTCCTTTGATTGCCGCTAAATGTGCCACAGGTCCCAAGTCCATAACTTCCTGAGGATTGCTGCTTGCTAGCATTGCAAAACCGGTCTGGCGGCACGCATAAATATCGGAATGATCACCGAAGATGGATAATGCATGGCTTGCAACTGCACGGGCAGATACATTGATTACACCCGGAAGCAGCTCACCTGCAATCTTGTACATATTGGGGATCATAAGTAACAAACCTTGAGATGCCGTAAACGTTGTAGTAAGAGCACCAGCTGCTAAAGAGCCGTGAACTGTACCGGCTGCTCCAGCCTCAGACTGCATCTCAACTACTCTTACCTCTTGCCCGAAGATATTCTTTCTGCCATCAGCTGACCATTTATCGGTTACTTCGGCCATCACGGAGCTAGGGGTAATCGGATAGATAGCAGCAACATCGGTAAATGCATATGACACATGTGCCGCAGCAGTATTACCATCCATTGTTTTCATTTTCCTTGCCATTGAAATGTCCTCCTTAAATTTTTAACCTGGTTCCTGTGATAAAGTATCACACGCATAAGCTGAATCATTCAGGACGAATAACCGCAAAAAAAGCAAGATCAGCTCGAATGATTCAGCTTATGCGTGGGGTACTTATACCACAACAAGAACCAAATTGATGAGAATCAATCTATGATTTTATTCGTCGATTCATTATTATAACACATTGTAAAAAATATTGAAACATAAAAAATGTATAATCATATAAATTTCTTATAAAATTTTGTTAGTTATTCTGTATGGAATGCCATCTAATCCTGATTTCATGTCAGAAATAACAAAAAAAGAATAATTTTTAGAGAAGAGTCAAGCCTTCCGTTCTCGAATAAAAATAGACATGGTCCGACAGCACCTCCTCTGCCGCTACCTGTGTCTCATTGATATCTCGGACCATATCAGCATATTCCTTGCTGCTTTTCAAATCGGGGGAGGGAACTAGAATTAGCTCATGGATACTGCTGGGAAAAATATAGAAATCAGATTGAACATACTCTGAAAAATCATGAAGAACATTGTGATACAGCAGGCAGGAAGCTCCATTGATTCCCTTGCTGTTGGACAGGATATACATCTTACGCTCCTTCGTGCTGCCGGAGCTGTCCATAACCTCCAAACCCTGTACCGCTTCTTCCCCCTTCGCCGCAAGCTCCTCCTCCAGCATTCCCCTGATTACCTCATCCATGCTCCGGATGCTGAAGGGAAACAGCCTCTGAGTATTATAGGCTGCAACTTCCTGGAGCTGGGACAGCTGCACCTTCCAATTCTTCATATGTTCGTTCGTAATGCGGATTGTTCCGATACCGTCCTCATCGCTGCGAACGAGACAATGATAGGTAATTGCCAGATCCAGATACCGCACATGCGGGATCCTGGCGAGCAGCTTACTGTTTCTTTCATAGCTGACCAAACGGTATATAATGTGGGGTTTCATATCCTCATAGGTATAATTGAACTTCTCATCAACTATGGCATCACCACTGCTCCGGTAGATATCACAGAGGCGGCTTACCAGCTCCGTGATACTTACTCCCTGGCGGTACGCCTCATAATAGGGCTGTAGATAAATATTCGGCGCAAAATTCTTCCCCTCCTTTTGCAGCACCAGGCTGTCCAGCTCCAACGAATTATTCTTCGTCACCTTAAAAATCCGGATACTGTACTCCTCTCCCATATCCGCCGAAACCCCGGCAAGAAGCTGACTGATGAAATATTGGTACTCTGATGTTGTTTCCCGTAAAACTTGAACCATGTTAAAATCCTCCTTAAATAATGATATCTATTAATCCGGCTTCCACCCCTCGCTGCTGCGCACCGGAATAGGGTGCAATTTGCCAGCGTAATTCGAAGAAAGCCGAAGTATAGTCACAACAGGTATTATATTTGGGATACTCATGACAGCAGTCGGTATACAACACAGATATCTGTATTTTATGTATGACTTGCAATATTTTACTGCTCCGGGGAAGGTTGTTTGCTGAAGGGCATAAACAAAAGAATAATATCGAATTTAAGAATTATATAACGTAAAATAATCAGATGATCTATAAAGATTAGAATTATATGATTTATAAGGATTCTATGAATTATATGATTATATGATTATATAGATTCTATGAATTATATAGATTCTATGAATTATATGATCTGTCCAATATTGAATTGCATAAAATATTGGAAATATAGGAGGTATAGGAAATTAGTAAGTATAGGAAATGTGAAAATCGGGTAGTACAGGAAGTGTGGGTTGGGCAGGAAATGCAAGAAGCATAAGAAATGTAGAAGGTATAGGAAACAGGAGAACATACTCAAATTTCTGCCTCATCAATTACAAGAAAGACGATTATACCGGGAATACCGGTACTCCCTCACAAAGAAAGATATCACGGACAATATAGCCGCCTGGCACATTACTCCTGTATTTATTGTAACAAAAATCTGCATACAAGACAAGGAATTATATTACATGTTTTTACATAAAGATTTTAAGAATTTTCAGTGATTTTAACGAAATCCAACTTCTCCCTGCCACGACTGCTAAGCGCTATCAAAACCTGGGACGGAGCATAAAAGGTCCACATAAGAATCCCGGATATCTCATATACAAGCGAATAAAGTTCCTGGGGCATTGCTATAAAGCCGGACAGGTTAAACAAGCCCACATTGATGTCACACAGCAAAAAGAGAAGCATTCCTGCTGCGTACAATTGATTATTATAGTCGGTGCCCGCACATAAATGTGCGGTATGATATCTGGTAACATGATACCTTTTCCGGCTTCGGGAAGCCGCACGGACTGCAGATGCCGTATTCGTCAGTATGCAGATAAAATAAAGGACACTTGCAATCAGTAAGCCCTCCATAACTACACCTGCTCCAGCCAGTCCAAGGCATATCATAGCGGATATAACAAGCTGAAGCAGAAGACGCTTCAGAAACAGAAAAGGCAAATACCTACCCTGGCTGTGTGTACTTTCCTGATTTTCCTCCCGGTTAAGTTCCTCCCGGATCATCAGCAAGCGAAGAGCATAGAACTGCTGAACGATAAGAAAGGTTAAAACTCCATAGAAATATTGGTCCAGCAACAAAATAAAAAGATCGGATACCAGTGTAAAAAACAGACCTGCCAGCAAAAACAACGAGTGATACCCTCCGTGGACCACTCTTATGTTTAACAACGAGCGAAACCCTTTGCGAATCAATCTCAGGTTGAACAACGAGCGATGCCCTTCGGGAACCATTCTCATATTAAAAACAATGCTTTTGCCAGCGCTTCCGTAAAAAAGCGCATAGCAAAAGCATAATAGAATCATTGTGTATTTTATACCCGCAGATACCGCAGTACTCCTGCCGGTAAGGTCCAGAAAAAGAAACGCAACATATAATATTGCCTGAAGCAAAAGAAAAATCAAATCTGAGTGGGATTTTTTTATGTAGCTTCTCACGCTGCTTCTCCTTACATCCGGGTCCGTCCTATCGGAAGCCGGTCTTTCTCCCGGCTTATTTATCCTGCGTCTGAAGAAATTGAGCTGCTATTTCCTGCGGAACCGGTTTACTGTATAAGTATCCCTGCGCCTTATCGCAATTCGATTCCTTCAAGAATTCCTCCTGATCAAAGCTTTCCACGCCTTCGGCAATAACCAGCAGATCCAGATTTCTGGCCAGACTGATAATTGTCTGTATGATTTTCTGATCGCACCGGTCCTCCATTACGGTATCCAGGAAGCTCTTATCAATCTTCAGATTACTGACCGGCAGACGCTTTAGATAGTTCATTGAAGAATATCCGGTTCCGAAATCATCCAGTGAGAAATTAACACCGATCTTACGAAGCTCCTGTATTGTTGCTATCGTATATTCAATATCATCCAGTGCAATACTCTCGGTAATCTCCAATTCCAGGTTTTTCGGGTTAATACCTGTCTCTTCAATTATATCATAGACAATCTTTACGATCTCCCGGTCCTTGAACTGCCGTCCGGACAGGTTAACCGCCATATTAATATCAGGATTTTCCAGTGACCATTGCTTCAATTGGCGGCAGGCTGTTTTTAGAACCCATTTCCCAATGGGTATAATCAATCCTGTTTCTTCCGCAAGATAGATAAATTCATCCGGACCGATCAGGCCCTTCGTCGGATGCTCCCAGCGGATCAAGGCTTCAAAGCCTACGACATGCTTTGATTCCAGATCCATCTGAGCCTGATAAAAGAGTATGAACTCCTCCCGCTCGATTGCCTTGCGCAGCTCGGATTGTATCTCTATTTTCTCGGTCAGCTTCAAATTATACGAGTAATCAAAGTATGCATGTGTATTCTTCCCGTCTGCCTTAGCCACATACATTGCAGAATCCACATTCTTAATCAATGCCTGGGAGGTTTTCCCGTCCTTGGGAGCAAAGGCAACGCCTATGCTTACAGTGACAAAATATTCCTTGGTAGACAATACGAAGGGGTAACTGAATACATTCTTAATCTTCTTGATTTTTTCCTCATAGCCCGCTGCATCCTGAAGGTTCTGGGTCAGAAGAATGAATTCATCTCCCCCGATTCTGGCTAGGTAATCATTCTCATCCATGGCTTGCTTCAGCCGGTAAGTGACATCAATCAACAGCTCGTCTCCATAGGAATGTCCCAGAGAATCGTTAATATTCTTGAAATTATCGATATCAATATCCATAATTCCGATGGTTTCTTCACTGCGAAGGGTAAGCATGATATTATCCAACATCTCGGTAAAGGCAGTACGGTTAGGCAATTCCGTCAGATAATCCGTATACGCCAGCTTCTTCATGTTTTCCCTGTTTTTATTTAATTCTTCATACTTCCCAGTTAATTCATTTAAGGAGGAGATGGCAGAATGATAGCTTTCCTCTAACTCTATACTTCGCTCTTTTATGGCTTGATTTTCCTGCTCCATCAGATTCTTTGCATGCTTCGCCCTCTTCAGGCGGATAGCATAAGCAACGATTAACAAAAGCAGGAGAATCACTCCCGCAATAATTGAAATGCCGGCTGATCGGTCAAT
>JAEZFH010000434.1 GCA_023437885.1 Bacillota bacterium
GTGAAACGGAACTAACGAAACAGAACGAGCGAAACAGAACGAACGAAGCAGAACGAACGAAGCAGAACGAGCAATACAGAACGAGAGATACAGAACCAGCGAAACAGGAAAAAAGCGATCGCTGTGTAGAAACAAAGGAATAGCAGAGCGGAATGGTTTCAGAGAAAGGGAGAATCGATATGAGAACAAAGGCAGTCAGAATGTACGGAATGGACGATCTTCGTCTGGAGGAGTTTGAATTACCGGAGATTAAGGATGATGAGATCCTGGTGAAGGTAGTGAGTGACAGCATCTGCATGTCTACCTATAAATTAGTAAAGCAGGGAAAGAAGCATAAACGTGCGCCTCAGAACATCGATACCAATCCGATTATCATTGGCCATGAATTTGCCGGTGACATCGTAAAGGTAGGCAAAAAGTGGGAGGAGCAATTTAAGCCCGGACAGAAATTCGCGCTGCAGCCCGCATTGAATTATAAAGGAAGCCTGGCCTCTCCCGGTTATTCTTATGAATTCTTCGGAGGAGCTTGTACCTACTGCATTATTCCCCAGGAAGTAATGGAGCTGGGATGCCTGCTTAATTACGATGGCGAGAGCTATTTTGAGGCCTCTCTCGGGGAGCCTATGAGCTGTATTATCGGAGGCTACCATGCCAATTATCATACCAATAAGCAGAATTATGATCATGCCATGGGTGTGAAGGCAGGAGGCAATCTGCTGGTGATGGGCGGCTGCGGTCCGATGGGGCTGGGAGCTGTCAGCTACGGCTTATGTATAGAAAACAAGCCAAAGAGGCTTGTGGTGACGGATATCAGTGATGAAAGAATTAACCGTGCCAGAGAAGTGATCTCTGAGGCTGCGGCGGCTGAGAAGGGTGTTGAGCTGATTTATGTGAATACCCAAACCATGGAAAATCCATTTGAGGAGCTGATGGCCATCAGCGAGGGCAAGGGTTACGATGATGTGTTCGTATATATTCCGATCCGTCCGGTAGCGGAGCTGGGAGATGCTTTACTTGCCTTTGACGGCTGCATGAATTTCTTTGCAGGGCCGACTGACAACCAGTTCAAGGCGGAAATTAATCTGTATAATGTCCATTACACCAGTACCCATATTATTGGAACCACCGGAGGGAATACCGACGATCTGGTGGAGGCCATTGACCTGGCCTCCAGGAAGCTGATCGAACCGGCGGTAATGGTAACGCATGTAGGAGGAATTGACAGTGTGGCGGAGGCTACCTTGAACCTGCCCCAGATTCCCGGCGGAAAGAAGCTGAATTATATGCATCTCAATATGCCGCTTACGGCAATTGATGATTTTGAAGAATTGGGTAAATCAGACCCGCTGTATCAGAAGCTGGCGGCTTCCTGCAAACGTCATAAGGGCTTATGGAACAGTGAGGCAGAGAAGCTTTTGTTTGAGCATTTTGGAGTATGAGCAGGATAGGAGGACGCATATGGTAAGTGAGAAGGTTACGGTAAAGAATGCTTCCGGTCTTCATGCAAGGCCGGCAGGGGAGCTGGCAAAATTGTGCTCCCGGTGTAAATCCGATATTGCAATTGTAACAGGGGAGAAGAGAATCAATCCCAAGAGTATCCTGATTTTAATGAGCGCCGCAATCCGGTGCGGAACCGAGATTACGGTGGAGTGCACCGGAGAGACGGAAGAAGAAGATCTGGAAGCAGTCATCGCTGCAATTAATGGTGGCTTAGGCGAATAATGGAGGCCGAATCATGATAGAAATTCATGTGGAAAGAACTGCATCAAGAGGAATAGCCATCGGGAAAGCCCATCGGGTGGAGAAACCAAAGCTAAAAACTGTTTCCCGGACAATTCAGGAACAGGAGATTCCGGCTCAAATCAAGCGTTATGAGGATGCAGTTGCCCATGCCGGAGAAGAGCTGGAAAAGCTGGCACAAACGAATCAGATCTTCGGTGCCCATCTGGAAATGGTGAAGGACATCGCTCTCTATGAGGGAGTAGTCTCAAAGATCCGGGATCAGAAGCAGTGTGTTGAGGCGGCATTAGCGGCTGCAATAGAAGAATTTTCATTTGTTTTTGAAAGTATGGATGACGAATATATGAAGGAACGGGCTGCCGATATCAAGGATGTCGGACAGCGTCTGATGTGCATTTTGCAGGGAGTAAGCCATGACCCCTTTGCGGGGATCTCCGGGGATGTGATTCTGATTGCCGGGGATTTGGCACCTTCCGACACGGTTTCCCTGGATCTTCGGTATATCCGTGGCTTTATTACTCAGGAAGGCGGGATCACAAGTCATGTATCCATCCTGGCGAAGGGACTCGGACTGCCTGCACTGGTGGGGGTAGAGAAGCTCCTGGACCGGGTGAAGCAGGATGAGGTTGTGATCATGGACGCCGCTGCAGGCAAAATTGTGATTCAGCCGGACGAAGCAACCCTGGAGAAGTATCGAAAGCTGCTGGAGGAGCAGAAAAAGCGGCAGGAAGAACTGGCGCAGCTGAAATCCCTGCCTGCGGTTACAAAGGATGGCAAGGCTGTCTCGCTGTGTGCTAATGTAGGCGGAATCAAGGATATAAAGAAGGCTGTCGAATATCAGATTGACGGAGTGGGATTGTTCCGCAGTGAGTTTCTGTATATGGATAATAATCATTTTCCTTCGGAGGAGGAGCAGTTTGAGGTGTACCGGAAAGCGGCTCTGCTCTGCGGCAAGGAACTGACCATAAGAACCCTGGACATCGGAGGAGATAAAGCGCTGTCCTATTATGAATTTGAACCGGAGGAGAATCCCTTTCTAGGCTGGAGGGCAATCCGTATCAGCCTGGAGCTGAAGGAGGTCTTCAAGGCCCAGTTGAGAGCAATTCTCAGAGCCAGTGCCTATGGTGAGGTACGGATCATGTTTCCGATGATCATCTCCCTGGAGGAGCTTTGGGAGGCAAAAGAGGTTCTGGAGGAATGCAGGAAGGAATTAACGCTGGAGCAGGTTAGTTATAATAAAACAGTGGAAGTAGGTATGATGATAGAAACACCGGCATCGATACTCATGATTGAGGAATTTGCAAAAGAGGTGGACTTCTTCAGTATCGGAACCAATGACCTGACCCAATATATCCTGGCGGTTGACCGGGGGAATAAGCGAATATCCAGTCTGTATAATTCCTTCCATCCGGCGGTGCTTCGAAGCATCCAAAGAGTAATTGAGGCGGGGCACCGTAATCAGATCAAGGTAGGAATGTGCGGCGAATTTGCCAGTGATGAGGGGGCAGTAAAGCTGCTGCTGGGTCTGGGGCTGGATGAATTCAGTATGTCCGCCTCAGAGCTGTGGAATGTGAAAGCCATCCTTCGTTCCTCTGTCTATGAGGAGGCAAGGGAGCTGGCGCAGAAGGCCTGTCAAATGCAGACAGTGTCACAAGTATATGAGGTATTAGGTATTCATCGATAAAAACTTTCCTAGTTATGAAACAGCGAGCGGCACGTTTTGTGAGCCACTCGCTGTTTCACAACTAGGAAAAATAGTTTAAGTTCGGACTAAGCCATGGTGATATTTTAATCTAAAGTGATAAAACCTAGATTCCAGTGGGACTATCCTAAAGTTTGTGTAAACCTTCAAACTGATGTAAAATAAAATTACTCGGTTTGGAGGTTTTATTTTATGGCGAAAAGAAGAAGGGACGAGTCTCCCGAAAGACAGGCACTACGTGAAATGGTTAATGGATACTTGAAAGAAAATCCGGTGAAGAACGGAGCGGATGTCAATGCACTCATGAGAGAAATGATGTCCGTTATCCTGGAAGGCAGTCTGGATGGCGAAATGGATGAGGAGTTGGGGTACTCCAAGTACGATTTTCGTAACAAAGAAACGGATAACAGCAGAAATGGCTATAGCACCAAAACATTACATACCAGCTATGGAGACATGGAACTGGAGGTTCCCCGTGACCGTAACGGAGAATTCGAGCCAAAGGTTGTAAAGAAATATCAGAACACCTTAACCCAGAACATGGAAGAAAAAATTATTTCCATGTATGCCAAGGGTATGACTACTGGTGATATCGAAAGCCACATGCAGGAGCTTTACGGTATTGATATTTCTGATAGCACAATCAGCCGGATCACGGACAAAATACTTCCTGTCGTGAAAGAGTGGCAGGAACGGCCTCTGGAAGAGATTTATGCCGTAGTATTCATGGATGCCATACATTTTCATGTCAGAAGTGAAGGCCGGATTGTGAAAAAGGCTGTTTATATCGCTATTGGCATGATATGAGCGGACGTAAGGATGTCCTCGGGATGTATGTCGGTGAAAATGAAAGTGCAAAATTCTGGCTCTCTATTATGAACGGTTTAAAGAACCGTGGCGTACGGGATATCCTGATCGCCTGTGTAGATGGGCTGACCGGGTTTCCCCAGGCAATTGAGGCAGTCTTCCCGGAAACAGAGATTCAGCAGTGCATTATCCATCAGATACGCAATACGACTAAATTTGTATCCTATAAGGATATCAAGCCTCTCATGGCAGACTTAAAGAGGGTGTATGCAGCGCCTACGGAAGATATCGCATTGAGCGAACTGGATTTGTTTGATGAAAAATGGGGAGGAAGATATCCTAAAATAGCAAAGTCCTGGAAAGATAACTGGGCGATCCTCTCCACCTATTTTAAATACCCCGAAGCAGTCCGCAGGCTTATTTATACCACCAATGCCATCGAAGGATTTAACCGGCAACTGCGTAAAGTTACAAAAAGTAAGACCGTATTTCCGACAGACGACAGCCTGCTGAAAATGCTGTACCTGGCAACCATGGATATCACTAAAAAATGGACGGGACACCGCCAGGACTGGGGACAGATTCATTCCCAGCTGGAGATATTTTTTGAAGAACGATTATCCTAAAACAGGGTATTTAGGACTGCCGCGGGGGAGTTTTACTTGACAACCCCAAAAACAGTTTTATAATACAAGCATGGACAAGAACCAGCGAAAAATGGCCTTGCCCATAAGTAACTATTAAAATTTTGTATCAGTTTTTTGTGTTTACACAGACTTTGAAACGGTCTCATTCCAGTTATATGTCACTAGGTTTTGCCAATAGTAGTTTGATATCCATCTGTATAGAGTTATTCCTACTTTTTTAGGACATCTCCCTGTATCAGAGCCTTTCCAGGCTCAGGAGAACATTTGATGACATCAAGCTCGTCAAGCAGACCCTGCAGCGTGTACTTTGAAAAAAGTTTTTTTCTTCCATCCTTTTCTTGATGTTGGATAGATATATAAGATCTATAAACTCAACAAATAATTTGCCATCAAGACTCTGGTCGGATGATACTAATGTCCGTCTGCAATTCCGGTGTTCCTTCAGGTTTCCAAAGACTTTCTTTACAACATCCCGGGTATGGTATAATTCCAGCGCAGCAACCGGATCATTTATCTCATTGCTGAGAAGGGCAAAATAGCCATATTGATTACCGACTTCCACTATGGCCTTATCTATCGCTTCTACCTGAATTCCCCGCACTGGTCTTTAACTGTGAAGTGATTTTTATAAGCATTCTCATGAGCAGATCATGCTTTCCGCTTAGTAACTCCTGTTCCAGCTTTTTAAAGAAACGGTTAAGCTGCATGCCATCCTCAACTGCCTTCTCTGGATTATAATACAGATGTTTATGTAGCCTTCCAATTTTTCAAACCGTGAAAGGAGATTATTATCTTCAAGAATCAGAAAGTATGCAATAGTTATAAATTCTTTATAATCCTCAGAAAAACACGCTTTAAGATCATTGATAATTCTGGTTTACTTACCGATCTGGTCGAGTAGGTATTTGTCACAATAGAAATCCAATTTAATTCTATACTTTGACCATCTCTGATGTCATTTCCGTTAGATTATGATACCGGTCTACTAAACAATCATTAAGATACTCATATTTATCTAGTGTAAACTGGTTTCTAATTTTTTTATAAATTCTTTTTGTCTAGAATGACTAATAGGAATTTTATCAGCATTTAGCATAATAATATGATTGGAATTAAATAACTTTATATAATTTATATTTGCAATATAAGAATAATGAGGTCTAAAAAAATATATCTCATATAACCCTTTTTCTTCCAATAAACTTTGTAGTTCCTTTATATTCATATTAACATAATAATTTTTATGTTTTTTCAAAACTATTTTAATTAATTTACTTTCCTTAACAAAATATAGTATATCTTGTACTTCTAAAATCAATTTTGCTTTATTTATATTAAAAAGTAATTTTGTATTCACTAAAACTACCACCTTTTTTTCTTTTATTATAATGTAAATAATCGCTTGTTTCAACCAAAATATACCATATTTTATTTATTTATGCCATTATACTATATATATTGTATTTGAATACCATATATTGGGATATTGTGCTATAATTATACTATCTTAATTTTAAAGGAGGATATCAAATGAAATGTTTAAAGTCAAAAAAGGTTATTGGATTTTTAATTGCTTTTTCACTTCTGATCTCTCTTAATCATTTTGCATTTGCTTCTACACGAATAATGAGAGAGATATATGTAGAAAGAGCTCCATCTTCCGTAACTATGATTGTTAACGGCCATAACGGTCAGGAGAGCAATGAAATTTACGGAATGCTTAATGGTCGTTTCCCTGCATGGCTACGAATCGACGATCAAACCGGTAAATATATTAGCAATCAGATAACTTATACTTCTCCAATGCTCGCTTATGGTGGCTCTAAAATCATTTCTATGGGTATAGTTTCTAGCACATTAATTAATGATTCACGAAATTGTAAAGTCGTTTATGAGGTATCATTGGATGGCGGCACAGTTGTAAAGCACGATGATAATTATTATCATGTTACAGTGATTTATTAGTATTAGTAGTTGTAAGCAAACATTAATTTATGCCACGTTGAAGCAATTTAACGTGGCTATTTTTAAAGAAACGTTAAAGAAATTTTTTATAATATTGTTTTTTTATTAATATATTTAGTATAATATGGTAAAGATAATTAGGTGATTGCGAAACTCGTAATAGATAGAATGATATATTGGACTTTCACTTTATCATAATGATTTTTTTAAGTTTTCAAAGTACATGGACAAACTGTAACAGAAAAGGAGTACAAAAAAATATGATAGAAGATTCTATATAAAAACACAGACAACAGTCTATACTATTAGCGCTTTAAGCTTCTGATATATTTATGTTCATGGATTTTATTGGAAAGAATAACTGTTAATAATTGAGTTATTCCTGAAAGTTCTGTTTGCTCCTTTCTGCCAGCGTATTTTAAGGTATACAAATTTGTAACGGGTAACTCCGATTCTAAGTCTGGAGATACCTTCGTATTTCAGTATTTTATAGCGAGGGAGGGATTATTAGGACAACAGGAAATACCATCCTTATTAATGGAATAATTTACATTTTCCAACTTAGAACGATGGTTCATATATGCTTTTTCAAAATGTAAATCCTGGAACAGTGATATATATATACCTATAGAGTCAAAAGATTTTACCATAAATCGGTGAGGAGTTATATTGTTTTGAAGCAAAAACATCCCATATTTATGCGGGGTGTGGCGTTTCGCAGACGCCTAGGTAAAGGTATAAAAAGAAGGCTCACAGAGTGAACCAAATTGCGAATATTCCCACCTCAGTAGAACGAGGCACACCTGCTCATCAATAACAAATAGGTGGGTGTATCTGATATTGATGCCGGGATGCCTTAATAATTGAAACTATTATAAATCGAAACTTGAAGGTGAAAACACTTTCATTACTATTTGTGCCGCTGCTTGGCGGCGAATGGAGATTATAATGAAAAAAAATAAAATAATAAAATATATATGGATAGTTCCTACTTCTTGTTTGATTTTTTTCCTTTTAATCTTTTTCTCAAATGGGTTTATATATACAATAAATGATTACACGGTCATACCTATGCAGAAAGGTATTAATTGCATTGGATTATCTTTAAGTAATTATATAGATAATTATAGTTACCGTCAGGAATTGTTAGAAGAAAATGAAGTATTAAAGAATCAAATTGAGAATTTAAAAATAGAAAATTTCTTTTTACTTAAAGAGAAGGGTGATTTGAAGGATTTAAGAAAGTTACATGATGTAGATGAATTATACCCTGACTATGAGAAAATTGGTGCACAGGTAATTTATAAAGATTCCTCTAGTTCTTTATATAATACATTTGTGATTAATAAAGGTTCAAGGGATGGTATGGCTGTGAATATGAATGTAATTGCAAATGGAGGTCTGGTTGGTATTATAACAGAAGTCGGAACAAATTGGTCTTCTGTCCGTTCAATTATTGATAATAATTGCCGCGTAGGTGCTCAGATTAGTTCGACATCTGACAAGTGCATTACAATGGGAAACATTGATCTTATGACAGAAAAGGGTGTAATGACTTTCAATACATTAAAATATATAAAATCCGATATTAAAGAAGGAGATCAAATAGTAACGTCAAGTATTAGCAGTAAATATTTAGAGGGGATATTAATTGGATATATAAATAATATAACATTAGATAGCTCTCAAATAGCCTTTACTGGACAATTTACACCTGCTGTAGATTTTAGCAATATTCAGAATGTGTTAGTAATTACAGATTTAAAATGAATTATTTACCTTATAGTTTTAATCGAAACCGTATACTTCTACGTATGGGATAATATGGTTTCGAGTCGGTTAAGTTAATGGTTAATCATCTATTGATAATCTTATCCGGAGTTCATGGTAGGGAATTAAAGCGGGAGGGAGGAGTTCTCACAAAACAGCCTTTTAATACAGAGTAGGTTTGCTGTCAGTCTGGTAGCAGGGATGTACCCCATTGAATAGCAGAGTCAGAATGGGATTTGTGTTCTGCTTCCGGTTTTGACGAACCGACAGGGGAGCTGGAGGAAATCGCATTAGTTCCGTATGGCTGTACTAGTTTGCGGATGACAGAAGTGCCAATGGCAAAAAGACTCGGATAATATAGTACATTGTTTTGCTCTATACTAAAAATCAAAATTATTGATAGGAAATTATCAAATCCTGTGATAAAATCAGAAATAGAAGCAGATTATTTGGGTAGTCTATTAGACAGGTCAGAGGATGGATTATCCTCCAAATCTTAATTGGAAGAAAGAGGAGATTTATGAGTAATATATGGCATGATATCAGCCCGGAGCGCATTCAGGCCCATGACTTTGTGGCAGTTGTTGAGATTTCGAAGGGCAGCAAGAAAAAATATGAATTGGATAAGGAGACCGGTTTTATTATCCTGGACCGCATTCTTTACACCTCAACCCACTACCCTGCAAATTACGGCTTTATTCCGAGAACCTATGGCGATGATAAGGACCCGCTGGACGTGCTTGTCCTCTGTTCAGAAGCAATTGAGCCGCTTTCCTTGGTACGGTGTTATCCGATCGGTGTTATGAACATGATAGATAATGGAATGGGCGATGAGAAGATTATCGCGATTCCCTTCAATGACCCCACCTTCAATATCTATAAGCATATCGATGAGCTGCCTCCCCACATATTTAATGAAATGAGGCATTTCTTCAGCGTATACAAGGAGCTGGAGAACAAGGAGACGGCAGTAAACGAGTTCGGCGGGCCGGCAGAGGCAATAAGAATCATTGAACACTGCATTGCAAACTACCGCCAGTTATTTAAGCAAGAATAGAACCGTGAAATTGCGGCGTCTTTTCCTCTTATATTATCGAAGTGATCAGGTACCATGGTCCTGCTCCTGTCCGGAGCAGAGCTATGGTGCTTTTTATATTTAACAGGAAGCCCCAATCGATCAGGAGGAAGGGGTAGGAGCTATGCAATGAATAGTTTGAAGCAAAAAACAGATACTAATTTCATGTGAATTCTAGAAATATAAAATAAACTAAGTGTAGTAGGAAGATCATGCCCGATTATCCATGACCGGAGGCATCCTCTGGCTAAGGAACCGGGATAGCAAGCAAATAATACAGGGGGTAGAAAATGAAAAGAAAAATTCTCATACTGCTGTTGGTATTGTCCATCCTATCCATACCTGCGGGATGCGGCAAGAAAGGGCAGACAAATACCAATACCGCCACACCAACAGAAGCATCAAAGCCTACGGAGGAGGCAGCTGAGCCGACCAAGGCAGCAAGCAATACCGGGCAGCCTGAGAATAGCGTACTTCCCACCATAGCTTCGCTGACGCTCGGGGAAGATTATCGGGATCTTGCCGCGGATTTGACATTCCTGACCAGCGGGACAGAGATTGCGGATACAAAATTAACCGGCTATGCTACAGAGTTTCGCAAGCTGTACCCGGAGATTAATATCACCTATGAGGCTGTTGAGAATTACGAAGAGGATATGAGTGCCCGGCTGACGGCGGATGATTGGGGAGATATCTGTATTATTCCGGCGTCCGTTTCGCAAAAAGCAGCTTCCGATTTGTTTCTGTCCTATGGCAATTACGATCAGCTTTCTCAAAACTATCATTTCCTTGAGAACTATTCCTATCAGGGGAAGGTATACGGAATGGCTTCTACGGGAATTGTTCAGGGGGTATTATACAATAAAAAGGTATTCGCTGAAGCAGGAATCTCTGTGCTTCCTAAAACCCCGGCAGAGTATCTGGAGGCTCTGCGGAAAATAAAAGACAATACGGATGCGGTTCCCCTGTACACAAATTTTGCTGATGGTTGGACCATGGGGGCTTGGGATAATTATATCGGTGGTACTGCAACCGGTGATCCGGAGTTCAAAAACAACAGATTGCCTCACACCAGGAAGCCATTTCAAAGCGGGGAGAAGGAGACGGGACCCTATGCAGTGTATGATATCTTATATGAGGCGGTTTCCCAAGGACTGATAGAAGAGGACCCGATTGCTACCGACTGGGAGGCTTCCAAAGCAATGCTGGGCAGGGGTGAGATTGGCACAATGGTGCTGGGTTCCTGGGCATATGCTGAGGTTATTGCTGCCGGGGGTCTGCCGGAAGAGGCAGGCTATATGCCTTTTCCTATTACGGTAGAGGGAAAGCAGTATTCTACTGTCGGTCCGGACAGCATGTACGGAATAAATATCAATGCATCCAGTAATAATAAGATCGCAGCGATGATATATATCAAATGGCTCACAGAGAAATCTGGTTTCGCTTACAGTGAGTATAGTATCCCGATTGTGAAGGGAGATGAAAAACCGGAGGTGTTTTCCTCGTTCCGGGAAGTGGAGTTTATTGCTGACCGCCCTCCCGCAGAGGGGGAAGAAGCTCTTCTGATGGAGATCAGCTCAGCATCGGGAGTGGGTATCTTTCAGGAGAATACCCATGTGCAGAGAATATTGGAAGCGGCGTCTGACCGGTCAGAGACTATGGAAGAAATTGCAGCGGATTGGAATAAGCAGTGGGCAGCGGCGCAAGAGGAGTTGGGAGTGAAAGCAGAATAATTACCCGGAGAATCAGAGCGGGTTTTGCAAAAGAGCCAGGGCAGTACTGTCCTGGCTCTTTTAGGGTACCTAATAAAGGATATGCAAGCAGAGATTGGAAACAGTTCTGATTCATTTCGCAGTTGAAACAAGGATGTGCCGGTTGCTGCTTTTTTTACTGCCTTTCCTTGATGTCAATTCTTCCTCCTGCAGGAAGGATTACATTGCCGATACTAAGGAAATGTATTACAATAATATAGATATTTATCGTCCGAGGGACGGCATCACCGGATTGGCAGAAGAAGCAGCCGTCTAAAGTTCCGGGGGGGTTACAGCGAGTGCCGCAAATCACAGGACAGGAGTATTAAAATTGTTCAATGTATTACATAAGACTGGATTATGAGGGGGAATAGAATGAGAGAGCTGATGACGGAGAGGCTTTATCTGCGTTGCTTCAGAGAGAAGGATTGGGAGGATTTGTACGAATATCTTTCGGATGAAAATGTCCTGCGTTACGAGCCTTACGAGGTATTTGACAGGGAGCAATGCAGGCAGGAAGCAATTCACCGTTCCCAGAACCAGGATTTCCTGGCGGTATGCCTGAAAGAGACGGACAAGGTAATCGGCAATCTGTATTTTTCGAAGCAGGAGTTTGATACCTGGGAATTGGGATATGTATTTAACGGGGCATATCAGGGAAAAGGGTATGCAACAGAGGGAGCAAGAGCAGTATTGGAGGAAGCCTTTGAACAGCTTGGAGCTCATAGGATTGTGGCAATGTGCAATCCTGAGAACGAAGCCTCCTGGCGGCTTCTGGAGAGGCTGCATATGAGAAGAGAGGGACATCTGGTCCGGAACATTTATTTTAAAAGAGATGAATCAGGAGCTCCGATCTGGCAGGATACCTATGAATATGCGATGCTTGCAAGAGAATGGAGAGAGAAGCATCAAATACTGGAGGGAAGGATGCCGACGCCTTTGTAGAAGAAACGGACGCTAAGAGATACGCAATAAGATACGCATAAGATACGCAATAAGACATAGCCAGCATTTACATATCGGAGTTCGGTACCGGGATTTACCGGGAACCTTGATCCGGTGGCTGTAAAGTGCTTGCTATGTCTTATATAATAGGAAGGAAAACCTCCTGCAGCCTGGATACACATAGTAAAACGGCAGGAGTACTTCGGCTTATTTGTCCTTGTTGGTAATGATGCTGTATACTGCGGAGAACATACCGAATAGTATACCGGTAATGGGGAAGATAACCCAGGCAATATACCACAGGCCGTATACAAAGCCAAGAAACAGGAAGATGGCTACGGCAAGGGGCCAGACGCAGGCGGCTACGGCGCCGATTACCTTATCCTCTTTCTTCTTCGGTGCGCTGTCACCGATTTGCAATAGCTTCTCATAGCTCTCGCGGACGGAACCGGCAGAGATGAAGAGAAAGACAGCGATAGCTACAATTATGAGAAGAATCACTACTCCATAGTCTTCGGCATTCCCGCCGATTACGGAGGTGATAAACAAACTGGCCGGCGATACTATCAGGAGGCATACGCCTACGATGACACACAGATAGTAGGTTGGGTTAAAGGCTTCGTATCTTCTTCTGAGGTTTGCTTCCGTACCCATCGGCAGTTGGATTCCTTCTTCCATGAATTTATACCGTTCAAAATTCATGCCGGAATAGATAAAGATTCCCACGGCAACGGCTATTAAGAGGAGGAGAGAAATCAACCCGGGAATATAGGCGGCATCTCCGGTCAGACCGTTGAACAGCAGGCCATTGTCTATCAGGGAGGAAGAAAGGATCAGCAGGGCAGGTGCCAGGATGCACAGGAATACCCCGATACCGACCTGAAGCCCATTGATCTTCTTTACTCTTAGATAACCATCCACCTCTTGCGGGGTAACCAGCGGCTGGGAAGGGCTCCTGCTATCCTGATAGATGCCAAGCTCGCTGACCAGCTCATCGATATTACCGAATTCCGAGATGACAATACCGATGGCTTCATTTTCTGTTTTTCCCTGATACTTCAGCTCATTATACTTATCTTCCATATTTGCCAGTATGTTGTTCTTTAATTCTAGGACCTTGGCCGTCTTCGGCAGGCCTGCAAATAAATTATCCAAATAGTTTTTAATTGTTTCCATTATACATTCCACTCCTTAATAAATCTGCTGATTACGTCCTTTGTAAGTTCCCATTCTTCGCATTTTTCCCTGTAATACGCTGAACCGCTTGGGGTTATCCTGTAGTATGTGCGCCTCTTTCCGAAGGTTTCATCCCCGTAGAAGGATTCTATATATCCGTTTGCTTCCAGCCGGTTAAAGGCGGAATAAAGGGTGGTTTCTTTCATTATATACTTTCCGTCGGAAAGCTCCTTGATATTCTTTGATATCTCATACCCATACGACACACCCTCGAGGAGTAAATATAGGATGATGGTGTCGTTATATCCCCGGATTACATCGCTGCTGATCAAATCCGTACCTCCTTGTAATTAACTGCTGTAAAGGGCACGCGTTCCGTTCACAGCTCTACCACGTCTGTCGTAGTAATTAGAGTATAGCATAATTACTACGACAGGTAAAGTACTTTTTTACAAAATATGAAATAAAGTTTTTTAGGCCTGTACAACTTTTATTATACCTGATATGACGAATAAATTCACAGACATACTGTGTCTTTCCCTGCTTCCCAAGGTATAGAACCTGGACAGCATTCATAGGATAGAAGGGATGGAAGCCGCAGCAGAATGAATTATGCAGAAACTAAATATTTCGTTCAAATTCGTATTGCAAAACATAGGGGAAACGGATACAATTGGGTTAACTTATGAATAGAGACAGGGGGGCCTTCTGTGGGAGATATTGTGATTGAGGAAATTAATTATAAAGCTTTTGTTATGGTTACCGGAAGCATGTTATTATTGATTGCTTCCGTAGCAATGACGGTTTTCGGAATCTACCGGCACAGAACTGCTTACTTTGCTCCGGGGATGATAGCATCTTTTCTGTTCCTGATTCTGTTTGCTGCGGCAGTGATGAAGGCCATGAAGGTCAGAAACCTGCTGACCATTACTCATGAAGGGATTTATGACAGCTCCTCTCTGAGCGGTATGGGCTTTATCTCCTTTGATGATATCAAAGAGTTTTTGATTGTAAATGTCTATAGTAAGAGGGCAATTGCGGTTGTCCCCAAGGATGTAAACCATTTTCTGTCCAGTCTTTCCGTGGTAAAGAGAAGCCTGGCGAAGAGGAATCTCGGCCTGAACCTGCCGCCGGTTCTGATTATGGTGGAACTGGCCAAGGATATGGAGCCTGAGGATATCCTGTCACTCCTGAAAAAGAGACTGAGCGATTACAGCAGCCTGTTTGATTAGTCTGCTTTGACAGGCCGAACTGTGACTATGTATATGAAAAAGATTTATTCTTATTAAAAAAAGAGATTGTAATCTGGACTAAGCTATGTTATCATAGTTAATTGTGATATGTTATAATATAATTTCCTTGCTCTTTAAATGTTAAGTTGATTCTTCGTCAGTCAAGTTACATTATAAAAGGGCCAGAGACCAGAAGGAGGTGCCAAACAACTATGAATCAATATGAATTAGCCTTAGTTGTAAACGCAAAAATCGAGGATGAAGCCAGATTAGCTACCTTAGAAGCAGCAAAAGAACTGATCACCAGATTCGGCGGTGCTGTGACTAATGTTGATGACTGGGGAAAGAAGAGATTAGCTTATGAAATTCAGAAAATGAAGGAAGGCTACTACTATTTCATCCAATTCGACGCTGATTCTACAGTTCCGAATGAGATCGAGCAAAGAGTTCGTATCATGGAAAATGTAATCAGATACTTGTGCATCAGAAAAGATGCTTAATAAATTATACATCAGAATAGATGTATAATAAATTTAGCATCAGAAAAGATGCAAAATTTGGACAAACGGAACACGTTTGTGGATGACGAATTCTTATTTCGTTAGATTTGCAGACATACTACCCTAAGGCGTAAAAACGAAAGGGAGGTATTTAACTTATGAATAAAGCGATATTAATGGGCCGTTTAACCAGAGACCCCGAGGTAAGATATTCCCAGGGGGAGAATTCCACCGCAGTTGCCAGATTTACCCTGGCGGTAGACCGGCGTTTTCGCAGACCCGGTGAGAACTCCGAAGCGGACTTTATCGGCTGTGTTGCCTTTGGCAAGCAGGCGGAGTTCGTGGAGAAGTACTTTAAGCAGGGAATGAAGATGGTACTGGCCGGAAGAATTCAGACGGGCAGTTATACCAACAAGGACGGTCAGAAGGTTTACACGACCGACATAGTAGCAGAAGATATTGAATTTGCTGAGAGCAAGGGCAGCAATGGCGGCGGCTCTGACTTCCATCAGGGAGGTTTTCAAAGAGAGTTTAAACCGGAGCCCAGTTCAGCGATGGGGGATGGCTTTATGAACATCCCGGACGGTATTGACGAAGAATTACCATTTAATTAAAATTGAGAGAATGATCATAGATAGACGGATTCCTTCATTAGTCCGCCTAGCATGAAAAATCGGATAAGGAGGTCATGACATGGCATTCAAGAGAAATGATGATAAAGGCGATGCTCCGATGAGGAGAAAAACCTTTGGACGCAGAAGAAAGAAAGTGTGCGTATTCTGTGCTGACAAAAATCACACAGGAATTGATTATAAGGATGTTAACAAGTTAAAGAGATATGTATCTGAGAGAGGTAAGATTCTTCCCAGAAGAATTACCGGTAACTGTGCAAAGCATCAGAGAGCTTTGACCGTAGCAGTTAAGAGATCAAGACATGTTGCTTTAATGCCTTACACAGTGGATTAAGCCCTTGTTTTACTAGGGTTTTAGAGGGTGTGAAAGGTCCGTAGTACACGACTTGCATATTTTTGCTGACAAAATTAGAATACACTGTTTAAATTAAAAAAATGGGAATGAAGTTCTCCCTTGGTTATACCTAAACCGCATTATATGCTGATGACTTCTGTGATTATTTTGTCGCAGAAATCATCAGCTATTTTTTTGAGTTTCTGCGTGACTAAAGGAGGATTTTGTATGTTAACCAGTTTAGCATTAATTTTTTTATTGGGGTTGTCGTTTGGTTCAGTTTTCAATAAACTTAAATTACCAAGCTTATTAGGAATGATTATTACTGGAATGATTCTTAGCCCTTATGCTCTTAATCTGTTAGATGACTCCATTCTATCCATATCAGCGGAACTAAGACAATTGGCACTTGTTATTATCCTAACAAGAGCGGGCTTGTCATTAGATATAGCAGATTTGAAAAAAGTAGGCAGACCTGCTATATTAATGTGTTTTGTACCAGCATGTTTTGAAATAGTGGGAGCTATAGTATTTGCACTCAAATTACTTAATATGACAATTCTTGAAGCGGCAATTATGGGTTCTGTAATTGCAGCTGTATCTCCCGCGGTGATAGTTCCTAGAATGATTAAATTAATGGAAGAGGGATATGGTAAGAAAAATAGTATACCTCAACTTTTATTAGCAGGTTCTTCTGTAGATGATGTATTTGTTATTGTAATGTTTACTGCTTTTACATCGCTCGCTACAGGTAATCATGTAACAGCTATTAGTTTTCTTCAAATACCGATTTCTATTATTTTGGGAATCGTATTAGGTATTGTTATAGGATTCTTATTATCTATATTCTTTAAGAAGTTGCATATGAGAGATTCAATAAAAGTACTAATTATACTAAGTGTATCATTCTTGCTGATTGAATTGCAAAACAGATTGGAAGGAATTGTGCCTATATCAGGGCTATTAGCTATAATGAGTACAGGAATTATAATTAATCAAAAATACAATATACTTGCTAAGAGGTTGTCAGATAAATATAACAGATTGTGGGTAGCTTCGGAGATTGTTCTCTTTGTTTTAGTTGGTGCAACTGTTGATTTAAGTTATGCATTGAATGCAGGCTTTGTAGCAATAATAGTTGTACTTGGAGCATTGATTTTTAGAATGGCTGGAGTATTTACTTGTCTATTAAAGACAAAATTAAATATCAAAGAGCGAGCTTTTTGTATGATGGCATATACACCAAAAGCAACAGTGCAAGCAGCAATTGGAGCTATACCATTAACAATGGGACTTGCATGTGGACAAAAGGTATTGACTGTTGCAGTACTTGCAATTCTAATTACAGCACCGTTAGGGGCATTATGCGTGGATAAATTTTTCAAGATACTATTAAATAGGGAATAATCGAAGACCTAATTTTACTAAATTACATGAAATGTAAAATAATCGTTATATTTGAAGAGCACCCCAATGATGTATAGTCGATATCGCAGACATGTGCCTCAGGCTGGTCCAGCTCAGCGTTACGAATGAGCCTTTTCAAACGGTTGTTTTTGCGGCTGCAGAGTTCAATATCCACCATTGCTGTTACTGGAATTTCCAATCGTGATGGAAAAAAGACGCCGCATATACTATTCAACTGCCTCAGAAAGATTTTTGAGAAAATGAAATCGATCGCTAATCTGTAACGCATTTGGATGAGAGTTTGTTGAAGCCGAAGCATAAGCCTGTGTTCCATCTCTTGATATGACAGTTAGGTTCGGTTTATAGCACCTAGATTTATATCATTTTGTCACAATAGCTTCAACTGTGTTTGGAAAGAGCCTATCTACCGTTTACGGAACACATGAAGCTATAATATAATCCTGTAATATAGAATATTGGTATAGAGCTCGTAAACAAGATACTTCTCTAGCTCAGTTAAATCCTTAGTATCAAGTAACTTTTCAATGTCCGCTGTAAATTCTTGTATAGCTGAGGAATCAGAGGAGTTCATAACTTCTGATACAAGGAGATTAACAATGGACTTAATACGGTTTATTTCCTGCTGACTTAACAGCCTTATAAAATTCAAAGGATCCGTTGATTGATACGCAGCATATAAATCTGCAGCATATTTTTCGGCGTTTGCCCCATCTAAGGTATCGGTATATTCATCGAAAAGTGAAGTTATCTGTGTATCTGTATTCGTATCTGCTTCTGCCATATCCTTGTTGGTAGCTTTGCAGTCCCTGCTGCAGCTGCTTAAAAAGCAAAGGAATAATAACATTAATAAAGATATCGGTCTGTAGAATTTTTTCATAAACAGCCTCCCCAATAGTTTGTTAAACCAACCCCAAATAGCTGCATAGATCCAATTTAATAAAATGATAGCAGGCTTCCCTCACACACTGACTGACCAACCTCTCTGTTAATCAATGTATTATGGGAAACCTGTTATATTTTTATTGCTTTTGTAAATTATGCAACAAATCGTGATTCATATTTTTTATTAAGATTATGAAATTACGATATTACCGGTTTTATTATGATATGAATTATTAATTAAGCTTTCAATCTTTGTTTGTAGTGTACTTTGGTTCGAATTCGATATTCTAACGCACCCATGTGTAGGTCTTTAAGGATACCAGGTATCACTGGTATCTGTCGCCGCATCTCCTCCATGAATCCAGATACCGGAACGGCCTGAGGATACAATCACACCGGATACACCGGTCATATTAACTACTTAATAAGGACCATAGGATGATGTGGGGGATGAGGGGCCGTCAAGATATCCGGTATAGGTGCCCGTCGGAGTATTGCCGTTTGTCACTGTCATGGGATCATTTGAAGCCGATCTGCCCAGGCACTCAAAGCTGCTGATGGACGTACCGCTGCAATTATATAAGGTAAGGGTGCCTTTATTATCTCGATTCGAAGGCAAACTGACTGTAATTTTCCAATCACCCGTAATTTTATCCGGATTTGCTCCGATTCGTTCATTCATTAATGTAGTACCTGCACTATTGTATACGCTTACGGTGGTATACATCGTACCAGCCACCGGTAATTTGAATGAGAAGGTCTGGGTTACACTAGTGGAGCCCGCGGGAATGGTGACAGTTTTTGTTGATCTTAGATATTTTGTACCATTAATTACACCATATATCTTGACCAGATATTCTCTTTTTACCTGCGAGGTGCTTTCGCTGAAAACCACACTTAAGGTTTCGTCATCGTTTACTTCGAGCGGCGCTGTTGTATACGTCATTGTTCCAATCGTAGGTGCACCGTATACATAGTCCGGACTGGTACCCTGTCTTTGTACCAGCAGACTGCCGCCGGAGGCTGAATATACTTTGATAAGCGTATAATAAGAACCAGCTGTAGTAAACTTCAACGTAAAATCAACATTTACACTGGAAGAGCCTGAAGGAATGGTAAAGCTTTTACTTGTTGCCTTTGTGGTGGTGCTCCCTTTCACGATATATACTTCTGCAAAATAAGTACGTGTGGTACTAGTGCTCCTGCTTTCCTGAAAGGTTGTTCTTAGGGTCTCAGTTTCATTCATAATCAGAGGTGTTGAAGTATAACTCATTGCCCCTATGGTTGGAACCTGAGTTGAAGCAATTACGATATTAGTAGCCTCATCTGTAAGTATAGGAGCATTAAGTTCAGAAATAGCATCAATACTTTTCTCAGGTACTACTAATTTATCTGTATCAGCAGCTATGTAATCTATTTCGTTAAGAATGGTATCTAGTACATTAGCTTCGAAAGCATTATGTTTCGCTTGCTTCTGGACCTGTATAATATCGGAGCTTTGTATCCCTTTACTTTTACAATCATAAGCAATACATTTCGCAATGGTGGAAACTTCAATGCTTGTTACGGGCGATATAGTATCAACGAATAGGTTGGGGTCTGCTTTGAATTTATCTGCTACATATTCATTGAATAATTCATCTGTATTCACTGCAAGATCCGGATTTAATGCAAGACTTCCCTGAATAAATTCCAGCACTGTGTCAGGATCAAAGACCTTTGTATCAGGTACGAATTCTGCACCCACATCAACCTGGCTTCCTTGATTAGCAGCAATTCTTTCAATCGCTTTATTGATACTGTCGATCACCCTTTGATTGCTCGCCGTAAGGTTCTCCGCACTGCCTAACTCTTTTACCTTGCTTGTAAACTCCGAGTAATGATTTGAAACATAATAGCTCACTAAAAGCTCGCTTATTTTACTTAGGTGATTGTCATCCGTGATCAGGGATGCTTCCGTTATAAAAGCTTGCGGGTTTTCGTTGAAGGTGTTACCTAAATATTCGGCAATGCTTTCTGATTCAGCTCCATCAGAAACTTTCGCCTGGCTAAATAATTGGTTATAATCTGTAGGAGTCTCTGCGGCAAAACTTAACGTTGATAGAAGCATAGAAAAAATTACAACTAAAGTACACATTAACATTAGCTTACGTTTCATAAGATATACCCTCCTTAAGATCAATTCATTATATTTCCTATCCATTCTATTTTGGTGCATATGCCTCGTAGCTGCCGGATACCGTCTCACTGCTGCCATTACGATATACGTTAGCTGTAATTAGTAATCGATAGGTATAACCTTTGGTTACATAATAGGTCTTATCAACGATTAGCTTATTGCCTTGAGCCTTCAGATCGCTCCAGGTTTTTACCGCTGTGTAGCTGTTATCAGAATTCTTGCGTGCCAGTTCCACAGTACCGGTTATCTGGGTTACATCCGGTCTACCAATGACACAAGCCCCGCAGACTGCCTTGCCTGCGCTAACAGTAAGATTTACATCCACTGAAGTTGTATTATCCCACATGATTACAGCATCAGCCTGATGACCTGTTGGTACATAGAAGCCGGAATCCGCAGCAAAAGCCTGATGACCGGTTATAAAACAAAGAATCATAGCCGTTACTAAAAAGATACGTTTGTTCCTTTTCTTCTTCATAGCATTACCTCCTTCGTTTAGATTCGTAATCACCTTAATATTGAGGTACTTATTGACCTCTACAATATAAACGTTTGAAATTACAATTCGTAACACTATTTTCCATATTATTGCATTTTTATTTTATTACACTGTTACCGATGCGTAGCAATTCCTCACTGCTAATCTGAGCTGTGAGTTCAAATACCATATGATTCGACTGCCATAGCAGTATACTGTAATCTTCCTTTGTGGCTGCTTCAAATAAATAGGCTTTTTGCCCGGCAACCTCAACCTCCGTATACCTGGTGTTTTCATTGTCAATTAATGCAGTTCCTGCATCGGCTTCTCGCTGCTGGAATATGATTTGCGCACCGTCATCATTAATATAGGTAATCATGATTGTATTTCCATATGTGTTGGTTGATTCTTTGTGAAAGCCTTCGGGTAAATATGCAGGACTATAATATTGGTTGTTTTCATCCTCTGCTTTGGAAGCTTCAAATTCAATCTTTGTAAAGGTTTCGAAACGCTCAATAAAAGCATTGAATATAATATTCCTTGTAGCTTCAACACTGATTAGTGTGAGGGATGACAGTACAAACATGATTATTATGCAAGCGGTAACCTTCCGCATAGTTCTTGCATTCCTGCTTATGATGGTTTTCATCTTGTTTTGATTGATTATCTTAGTTATATGCCGATCTAGTTCCGGGGAGGGCTTGTATCTAATATTCAATTCATTGTTAGAAGGCAGGGTACTTAATTCTCTCTTTATCGATTCATTCACTGCGACTTTCAACATTGCGTCAAATAAAACCTCATTTTGTTCTTTCTTGTTCACAGCGTCCCTCCTCCTTTCTTAGTTCCTCTTTTAAAGCCTTCCGAGCTCTGTTAAAACGCGTTTTTGCATTATCCTGACTGATTCCTAATATTTTGCCCAGCTCTTCGTAGGAACACTCCAGTTCTATTTTCAGATATAGAATATCCGAATAGCTTCTGCTTAACCTACTGATACATTCTGCTATCGTATTACATGCATCCTGAACGGAAAGATTATCAAAGGCCGGTTCCTCATAACCAAAGCTGTCACTGTAGTCTTCAATCGGAACAGATTGTATCCGTTTCTTCCTGCGAAGTAAGTCTAGTGCAGTGTTCTTTACTATGATAACGACGAAACCCCTTGTCCGGTAACTGTCAACCGTTATAATTTTATCGAGGTTATCTATTATTTTAAGAAAGGCCTCCGATACCGCATCTTCCGCCAGATGAATGTCATGCATAATACTATTTGCTATGTAAAGCATGGTTCCACTATATAGTTTATATATTTCAGCAACCTTTTCCCGGTCATTGTCATTGTCGATTGACATTATCATGGTCAACAAGTTTATTCCCCCGATCGTATTGAAGTTTAGATGATTGCGAAGTAATATTGTTTATGTAATTGTAGCCTCAGTGTATGCAATTTCGCTGCTCCAACGCCAGCTTCGCAGCACAAGCGTTGCTAACGCTTTACTTCCACTTCGAAACAATATATACGGTGCATACAATACCCTAAGTTTACGGGTTTCGCAATTGCCTAAGAAAATATTAAAATTTTGGCTATAAATAACTTCATAAAATTACGACTTCTTCTATTTATAGCTCGTATTAATGTAAAATTTGCACAATTCATAAGTAGTATAATATTTGTGTATTAATTTGTCTATCCTTATATATTCGGTTTGGTTTGGGATCATGAGAGAGAGGATACCTCTATATAAAGTTAACCTAGCATAAAGTTGGGAATGGCTTTTATGTGATAATATTGCCAATAATTCTCTTATATTGTATAATTAGGAAAGATAAAGGATGGTAGCTAATATGGTTTAGTTAAAGGGTCTAAAAAACTTTTTTATCTAATGAAGGCAAATCTTTACAGAATGGAGCCGGCGCTGCACAGGGATTATAGTATAGCCACAAAATACAATGCAAAAACAGGTTATTTAAGCGGCTATCTTGTCAAAGCGGATGGTTCAAAAATAGTATTGTTCGACGACAAAACAATAAAGCAGTAATATATTGAGCGAAACAAAGGCTTTGAGCTACTTATAGTGCTATTGACAGCTCTTTTTTAACAGAATATACTGAATGAAAAAGCTGCTTTGCAGTTGGGAGGAGATTCGTTGAGCGAAAATATATTTGATAAAATCAGTTTAATGGAAGCCTTTGCAACGAAGCAGGAACGGGTCATTATTGATTTTATCCGAAGCAATCCAATGAGAGAAATGATAATGCTCTCGATAACGGAGTTTTCGGAAAGGGTTAACGTAGGGGATGCTACGATGCTGCGCTTTTGCAGAAAACTCGGATTGAAGGGGTATTCCGAGTTTCGTTTTTTGTTGTCGCAAAGCATAAATAAAACGGAAGCCGAAACAGGGAATGAAGCGGCCAAAATTCTGGATTACATGGTGCTGGCACTCAAATCCACCTATGATTTACTTGATTATGAACAAATTAATAAAGCAGCAAAGCTTGTTTTGAAGGCTAGGAATATATATGCCTTTGGCAGTGGGAACTCCGGGCTTGCCGCACAGGAATTCCGCAACAAGATTTTGCGTTATGGTTTAAATGTAACCAGTTTTTCTGACAGCCATTTTCAATTAATCAGTACCTCTATAATGGACGAAAAAGATGTTCTAGTGCTCTTTTCCGTAAGCGGACAGACCAAGGATATGATAAATCTTGCTAAAATTGCAGCAGCACAGGGGGCAAGCCTGATTGTTGTGACGAATTATCTAAAATCCCCCCTGGCTAAGTTTGCAACAGCATTGCTGTATGTAGTCGGGAAAAGTGCACCTTTAGACAGTGGTTCTCTTATCTCCAAGGTTTCTCAATTGTATGTCGTGGATGTTCTGAGTAAGGAAATCCTGCAGCAGATGGGCAGCAGTGCGGAAGAAAATTTGAGGCGTACAGCGTTGGCCGTAATGGATAAGGAAATTTAAAATTAGAAGATTGTGATAAACAAGTAATGCCGGCAATACATCTAAGAGGATTGATTCTAGGTGTGTTGTCGTTTTTTTCTGAGTAATTGTAGAGCTGGTAAGATGTTTTTGTTGCCATTGACTTATATTTTCATTATTGATATAATTACAATGAAAATGTAAGTCACTTTTATATTGATAAAGAATTTATATATTTTGGGGAAATCAGTTTTAAGACAACGCCTTAGCAGGATCAAGGAGGCGTTGGGCAGGGTTAAATGCTGCAGCAATCTTTCAGAAAGACAACGCTGTTAATAAGAAGGTATTACAATTTAATCTGTTTTAGTGAGATGAGCAAAAGGAAGTGAAGGAATATGAAAACATTGGGGATTGACCTTGGCGGTACGCAAATAAAATGCGGTATCATCGAAAACGGAAGGGTTCTGGAAAAAGTACAATGTGATACTCCCTCCGGTAGAGGCTACGGAGGGATTTTGAGTGTATTAATTAAAATTTCAGAAAGTATGCTGAAAAGTCATCCTGACACCTGTCATATTGGTCTTGCCGCACCGGGCATCATTGATACAGCTTCGGGAATTATCCGTTATTCCAATAATCTTGACTGGCATGAGGTTCCGATCTGTGCTGACTTACAGCATGCTGTGGGAAAGGAAGTAAGAATTGCAAATGATGCCCTGTGCGCGGCTCTGGGCGAAGCACTGTATGGAGCTGGCAGAGGGTTTTCAAGAGTTGCTATGTTTACAATTGGCACAGGCGTAGGAGGCGGCTTTGTCCGTGATGGGAAACTGGAGGCGGACAGCTATGGTTCCATGGCGTACATTTTCGGACATTCCATCATTGAGTTTGAAGGTAGGCTGTGTAACTGCGGCAGGCGTGGATGTCTGGAAACCTATGCTTCAGCAAATGCCATTGTAAAACACAGTACGCAAACAAGCCAGGCTAAAATCACCGCGAAGGAAATATTTGAGTCGGCACGTACAGGTGACATACCGGCGAAAGAAATCGTGCAGGAATTCTTAGAGTATCTCAGTGAAGGAGTAATCAATATTGCAAACATTCTCCGTCCCCATGTGATTATTATAGGCGGGGGCGTTTCTGCCTCGGCTGACCTGATTTTGCCTGCGGTAAATGAGGCTGTGCAAAAGGGGGTATACGGGTTTGAGTATGCAAAGGTGCAGGTGGTACCCGCAGAGCTTGGAAACGACGCAGGTTTTGTAGGGGCGGCAAGTATATAAGGATAGATACATAGCAAAGAACTGATAGAAAGGGTTGGTTATGATAGACAGCAAAAAGAAAGGGAAGTACGACAAGTATCCGGAGAAGCTGGTGGAAGGCTATGAGGGCTTTGCCGGATGGCAGGATATTTGCAGCCGGCTGCAGACACTTGACAAAAACGGGATACTTGTGGCGGAATTCTATCCGGGTGTCGATACAGCCGAAATTGTCCGAAACTTAAATACACTTGGCGGGAGTATGTTTCATGCGGAGGATTGCATGATTAAGGAGGAGGAATATCATGCACGGATCATGCCGTATTTAACGGAGGACAGGGTCTTTGGTGTTATGAATACTTTGCGTCTCGAGGATGTATACTCTCTGGATAAAATACAGGCAATGCAAAGGCAGGTGCAAAACTGCGGGGGACGGAAGATTATCTACGGGACAGGAGCTTCGCTCATTACCCAGGGAGACACGCTGATCTACTTTGATATGCCTCGCTGGGAACTGCAATGCCGGTATAAAAACGGCGCAGGCAACTGGCATACGGATAACGGCGGCGAGGATAAATTAAAAAAATTCAAGCAGGGATACTTTGTAGAATGGCGGATGGCCGATAGAAAAAAGCGTCAGCTGCTGGATAAGATCGATTATATTGTTGATACGGTGCAGGCCGGTGAACCGAAGATGGTATGCGGGGACGGATTTAGAGCAGGGCTGAAGCTGTTTGCAAGGGAACCGTTTCGTTTAAAGCCGTATTTTGCACCGGAGGTGTGGGGCGGCCAATGGATGAAAGAGGTCTGTGATTTGCCCCGGGAAGAAAAAAACTATGCGTGGGCATTCGATGGTGTGCCGGAAGAGAACAGCATATTGATGCGATTTGGTGATGTGCGCCTGGAGCTGCCGTCGATCAATGTGGTTTTCTATTGTCCCATACAGCTGCTGGGTGACCGGGTGCATGCAAGGTTTGGGGATGAATTCCCGATTCGTTTTGATTTTTTAGACACGATGGGAGGACAAAATCTGTCCCTGCAGGTACATCCTTTAACGGAGTATATTCAAAATACCTTCGGTATGCATTATACGCAGGACGAAAGCTATTATATCCTTGATTGCGAAGATGAAGCGCAGGTATTTCTAGGTTTAAAGGAAGACATTGATCGTGGAAAAATGCTGTCTGCGCTGCGGGAAGCCCAGGGGGAAGGTTTACCCTTTGAAGCAGAAGCCTTTGTTAACGCATGGACTGCAAAAAAGCACGATCATTATCTGATACCGGCAGGCACAATACACTGTTCCGGCAAAGACACTATGATACTGGAAATCAGTGCTACCCCCTATATCTTTACCTTCAAGCTCTGGGACTGGGGACGTACCGGACTGGACGGAAAACCGCGCCCGGTGCATCTGCAGCACGGGGAACAGGTAATACAGTGGGACAGAACTACAAAGTGGGTAAAAGAAAATCTTATCAACTGCATTGAAACAATCTGCGAGGATAAGACCTTTAAAGAAGAACGAACCGGCTTGCATGAACGGGAATTTATTGAAACACGCCGCTATACACTGCGGGATAAAATAAGCTTTGAAAACGGCAGCAGTGTCAGCATGTGTAATGTTGTTGATGGAGAAGGTGTCATTATAACCTCACCGGATAACAGTTTCGCACCGTTTACAGTACATTATGCTGAAACCTTTATCATCCCGGCCAGCGTGAGAAATTTCTCGATGGAGCCGCTTGATGGCTCCTGCATGGTGCTGCGGGCTGCCGTACGATAAGGGAATGAAAAGTATTTCTCTCTTTTGCAAAGATAAATGCAAATGTAATCCTCAAGAACACAGAAGCTGGAAGAGCTTCAGATTAATTAAAAACAATACAGAACTGTTTATGATCTTGATTTTCATCAAATTTACGCTATAATGGAATAAATGTAATTATTTTGATATGTATTTATTCGGGAGGAATCGATATGAAATCCTTAAAGGCAATTGATCGCAAACTTATCTCCGCGCAAAGACCACAAATAAAATAGTCGGCGATGCTTTGCTCGGAGATCTGATACTTGAGTAGCTGGTGATAATATGACACGGAATAAGCCTTATTCAATGAAGGTTTGTTTGTGCATGCTTTCACTTGCCTGGGTTCAGATTCGGATATGATTTTATACAAAATCTTTACTGCAGCATGGTTAGCCGGGCTGCAGTTTTTTTGGTCTTTGCTTCATCTAAAATTTCAATGATTATTTAGAGGAGCAGAGAATATGAAATATATTAAAGCGCAGAATGTGTTGCCGGAGGAACTGGTAAAGTTAATACAAGAGTATGTCAATGGCGATTATTTATATATACCCCGTAAGGATGGGGAAAAGAGGACTTGGGGAGAAAAGAGCGGAACCAGAATTTTATTAAAGGAAAGAAACAGGGAAATCTACCTGAAGTACCAGAAGGGACGAACGGCAGAAGAGCTAGCCATGGAATATTTCCTGTCGGAACAAAGCATCCGGCGTATACTCAGCCAGGTAAAATGCGATGCTTGAGTTCGGTACAGAAAAGTTTGTGTAATAGATTATACAGCCAACATTATGTATAGTTACATTGTAAGTATCGGAATATAGGATACGACTTTTCAGAGAAGGGAATGAGTAACATGGCATTAAAACCGCATAGAGGTAAAACACTATGGAATTTGCCGTCACATGGCAGAGGAACCTGTCCTTTGTGCAAAACAAAGAGGATTAAGGTTTTATATCCGTTAATTGCGGAGGATGAAAGTAAGACAACGGTATGTAAAAGGTGCCGCGACAAGAAGATTGCATCTGTTCGTGCTCTATAAGCTGGAGATCGAACTTTGCGGGAAAGGATAAGCTTGTATGATATTTAAAGGAGACTGGCTTACCAGATATCATTTATGGAAACAAGGTTATGAAAGCCGGCAAGCACGGCTTAAAGATACCGTCACAGAGTGGTTGTTCTAAAAAACTCTGTAATATGAACGAAAAAGCCGATACATGGCTTTGTGAAGTGAACCGCCCTTTTGTTGGTTTTATGTCTGACAAAAGAGGTTTACTTCACTGGGGCGTGTAGCGGCTTTTTTAATTTCAGAAATATTTATTTGTATATTTAAGGATTATTTAATAATTCACATTTTATAATGGCTTCATATTCAATGATTACAACAGGAAGGGGAATATAATTCCATGTTATTTCGAGTTCTGAAAAATGATTTGAAGCGAAAAAGAACGATGAACTTAATAATCTTTCTATTTATCAGTATTGCAGCCATGTTTTTGGCGAGCAGCGCTACGGATATGCTGGTCGTGTTCCGGGGAGTGGATTATTACCTGGATAAAGCAAATGTGCCCGATTATGTTTTTCTTGAAAATGCCTCCTCTGATGATACAAAGAGTACTGTGATCTCGGATTGGTTGTCAGACAGCGGGCTTGCGGATGATTATACCGCAGAGCGGAGCATGATCATCGGCAATGACAGCATGACCATACATAGGGAGGAGGAAGACGTTAATTATAAACAGTCCAATACCAGTGAACTCCTGGTACAGCCTCAAAAATACGGCAGGATTTTTGACGAGGACGGGAAACTGATTGAACTTAGTCCGGGTGAAATAGCAATTCCGTTAATTGATAAAAGTCCGAATAATTTAAAAATCGGGGATAAGCTTTCGATAAAGGTCGGAGCGGCAGAGAAGGAATTTACAATATCCTCATTTGCAAAAGATGCCATATGCGGCACCAGTTATATGGGTGCTAAACGGTTTCTCATCTCGAAAGAGGATTACGCCCAATTGGCAGAACAAGAGGGTGTTCTCTTCCATACCTGGTATATGGTCAGCACGGATCAACTGGAACGCTTTCAAAAAACTCTGAAGACGCAGAACTTTAATATGTTTTTTTCATTTCCCAGGTCTAGCGTAAAACTGTGCTATATGACGGAGATGTCGATTGCCGGGATTCTGCTGATTGTCAGCGCATGCCTGATTCTGATCTCTTTCTTTGTGCTTCGCTTTACGATTATCTTCACGATACAGGAGGATTATAAGGATATCGGAGTAATGAAAGCAATCGGGATAAGGAATATAGGAATCAAGAATATCTATCTGATCAAGTATCTGGGCTTGGCTCTGGCCGGATCAGCACTTGGCTTTCTTGGGAGCTTTCCGTTTGCAGCATTATTGATTCGTCAGGTAAATGCAAACCTGCTGATGGAGGATACCGGTCAAAATCCTTTGATTAATATTGGCTGCAGCCTGGTGGTTGTAATCCTTGTGGTTTGCTTTTGCTATACCAGTATGAAGAGGCTGGATAAGTATTCGGCGATTGAAGCGATCAGAAATGGTTCTACCGGAGAACGCTTCCGGGGAAATGGTGTTATTAAATTCAAGAAATTCGGGATGCTGCCTGCTCCGTTCCTGATCGCCCTAAATGATATTCTGACATCAATCCGTAAATATGCGGTCATGGTGATTACCTTTTGCATCGGGATGATGTTAATCATCATTCCGGTTAACTCCATGAATACGCTGAAGGATGAGAGTATGGTAACATTATTCGGGAACAACAGGTCCGATTTTTATATTTCGCAGATCTTTGATTCGAATATCATATGCGAGGGAGGCAAGGAAAAGGCCCTGGATATTATGGATGAGATGGAGAAACAGATGGAACAGGCCGGGATACCGGCAGAACTCTATGTGGAAATCTTTGCTATGTTAAGCATGCATGGGAGTGACAGGGAAGATATCTACCCCACAGTAACAATGCAGAACTTAAACGGCAGAAGCTTCGACTATAATTTCTATGAAGGCAGCAATCCGGTTCTGGAAAATGAAATTGCTTTAGCTGAAGTGCTTGCGGATGAAATGAAGGTGGGAGTCGGTGATACCGTTTATGTCATGGTCGAAGGAGAAGAAAGAGAGTTTATCCTGACAGGTATATTTCAATCCATGAGTAATCAGGGAAGGCTGGCAAGACTTAACAATATCATTGATATAGATTATAAAAGCCTTACGGGAGTCGGATATCTGCAGGGAGACTTTACTGATCGCAGGACAGATCAGAAGGCAGCGGAAAAAATCCTTTCTGAACTATATCCTGACAATGAAGTAAAGAATGCGAAGCAATATATATCCATCTCCTTGGGAGGGGTTATAGACCAGATCAATTCATTTAAAAACCTGATTATTCTGCTGGTATTCTGTATCGACGGGCTGGTTACGGTATTGATGATGAAAACCCTCCTGACCAAGGAGACCGCAGAAATTGCACTGCTGAAAAGTATCGGTTTCAGAAATAAGGCCTTAAGGAGTATCCAGGTCGTCAGAATTGGCATGATCCAGCTTATATCCATAGGACTTGGGATACTGTTATCCCTATTGGTTGATGATTATACCATAGGTAGCATATTTAAATTCATGGGAGCGAAGCATACTGCCCTGAAAATAGTGCCGCTGGAGGTATATGTACTATATCCGCTTCTGATGTTTGCGATACCGATATTGGTAGCCTGGATGAGCTCCTTTATGGTGAGCCGGATCAGCATCAGAGAAATGAATGGGGAAGAATAGGAATGCAAATAGGATATATGAATGATAGAAAATATGTTATAATCAGGAGGACAGTATGAATTCATTGGCAGTTAAAAATGTATGTAAAACCTATATCGTAAATAAAATTCAAAATAATGTATTGCGCAATGTGACTTTTGAGATAAATCATGGTGAAATGGTTGCCATCATGGGTGCGAGCGGTTCCGGAAAATCCACGCTGCTGTATACGGTCAGCGGTATGGATC
>JAEZFH010000451.1 GCA_023437885.1 Bacillota bacterium
GTCCTGGGATCAGCTCCAGGATTACAGGAAAAACGGCAGGCAATTGATAAAAAACTATTATGCAAGCTTATATCCGTCAGCAGTCGATGCCGCGGATTATATGGTACGGAATTTTGAGCGTTTGGAGGAGCTGACGGCAAAGTTCCATAACAGCCTGTTTGGCAGTACCTATCCGGACTATGTGTTAGATGCAGTCTCCGGTAATCTGACGGTAATTCGAAGCAATACCTGCTTTCAGGTAGAGGACGGAACCTTTTTTGCTTATGAAGGCTGTTTTGCCAATGCCGGCTGCTGTGATGGCAACTGCACCCATGTATGGAACTATGCCCAGTCCCTTGCATACCTTTATCCACGGCTTGAGCGGTCGATGAGGCGGACGGAATTAATCGATGAGACCAATGAAGAGGGGAATATGTGTTTCCGGGCACGAACCTATCTTCAGGATGAGGCATGGGATTATCATCCGGCAGCAGACGGGCAGCTGGGATCAGTGATAAGATTATACCGTGACTGGAAATTGTCAGGGAATACCGCCTTCCTCGAGGAATTATGGCCGAAAGCCGCTAAGGTGCTGGAGTTTGCACGAACTTATTGGGATGAAGACGGAGACGGAGCTTTGGACGGGCAGCAGCACAATACCTATGATATTGAATTCTACGGTATGAATACCCTGGTGAATTCCATATACATTGCCGCTCTGAAGGCGGGAGAGGAGATAGCACGCTATCTCGGCCAATCAGAGAAAGCGGAGGAGTATCGGAAGATATGGGTGAAAGCTGCGGAGATTGTTGACCGGAACTGCTTTAACGGCAGATATTATATACAGAAAATTGATGATGTAAACCGCCATAAATATCAGTACGGGGACGGATGCCTTGCCGATCAGCTGCTGGGCCAGCAGTTGGCGCATTTATCGGGGCTGGGATATGTTATGGAGCAAGAGCATGTGAAATCTGCAGTGAAGGCGGTCTATGATAATAATTTCAAAGAAACCATGAGAAACCATTGCAATCTGCAGCGCACCTATGCCTTAAATGATGAGGCCGGGCTTTTGATTTGCACATGGCAGGATGGGAAGCGGCCGGAGATTCCGTTCGTATATAGCGATGAGGTTTGGACCGGAATTGAATATCAGGTTGCGACTCATTTGATACAGGAAGGTTATCTGGAGGAAGGTCTTAATGTAGTGAAAGCAGTCCGTAACCGGCATGACGGAATCAGAAGAAGTCCCTGGAACGAGGTGGAATGCGGATATCATTATGCAAGGTCCCTGGCAAGCTATGGCCTGTTGCTGTCCCTCAGCGGTTATCAATGTGATATACCCATGTCCAGAATAACGATCCATCCTGTGGTGGAGAAGGAGCAGTTTAAAACCTTTTTCAGCTGTGATCAGGCCTGGGGGACTCTGTCTGTTGAAACGGATAGCCGTTCCGGAGAGAGAAAACTTAGGGTTGAAGTTCTGTATGGAAGCTTGGAAGGGATTGATATTGAATTGATATAATGGTTTACTAAGCTGCTTTTGAATGGCATAAGACGGACATAAGATTGAGGCAGGCATAAGACAGATATAAGACAAACATAAAACATATGTAAAGCATATGTAGGACAGAGTTTATTTAAGGAAAGGATTCAGTTATGGGCAAGAAATATACAATAGGCATTGATTACGGAACCTTGTCAGGCAGGGTGGTCCTGGTGGATATATCGGATGGTGCAATTATTGCACATCGCACGAAGGAGTATACCCATGGTGTTATGGAAGAATGTCTGCCGGATGGTACGGTTCTTCCGCCGAATTGGGCACTGCAGCATCCGGGGGATTATCTGGAGGTACTTGAACAGATGGTACCTGCTGTAGTAGCTGAGGCGGGAATCATTGTGCAGGATATTATCGGACTTTCTGTGGACTTTACAGCCTGCACTATATTACCGATAGACAAGGAGGGAGTTCCGCTTTGCTTTCGGGAGGAGCTGAAGAATAACCCGCACTCTTATGTAAAGCTTTGGAAGCATCATGCTGCACAATATGAAGCGAACCGCCTGAATCAGCTTGCCGGGCACATGGGAGAAGAGTTCCTGCAAAGATACGGGGGAAAGATATCCTGTGAATGGCTTGTTCCGAAGGTGATGCAGATATTGGATGAAGCTCCTGAGATCTATGATTTTGCGGATCGTTTTATCGAGGCGGCGGATTGGATCACGATGCAGATGACGGGAAAGGAAGCCAGAAACAGCTGTACCGCAGGCTACAAAGCGCTATGGAACAAGCAGAAGGGATACCCCTCTAAGGAATTCTATAAAAAGCTGCATCCCAAATTGGAGAATTTTGTTCAGGAGAAGCTTAGTGACAATATCTATCCTCAAGGGGCAAAGGCCGGAGAGCTTACCGGCCGGATGGCCAAAAAGTTGGGATTGCTGCCCGGAACTGCGGTTGCCGTTGCCAATGTGGATGCACATGTGGCTTTGCCTGCAGTTGGGATTACCGGGCCGAATCAGCTTCTGATGATTATCGGAACCTCGACCTGTGATATTATTTGCGATGGAGAAGAAAAAATTGTTCCCGGGATGTGCGGAGTTGTAGAAGATGGTGTCTTGCCCGGACTGTTCGGTTATGAGGCGGGACAATCCTGCGTAGGCGACCATTTTGAATGGTTTATAAAAAATTGCGTCCCGGCTAATTATCAGGAAGAAGCAGAAAAGAAAAATATAAGCATCCACCAACTCCTTACAGAGAAGGCGGTAGCTTTAAATGCCGGTGAGAGCGGTCTTCTTGCTTTGGATTGGTGGAATGGCAACCGTTCGGTCCTGGTAGACGCGGATCTGACCGGTCTGATGCTTGGAATGACATTGGCTACAAAGCCGGAGGAAATCTATAGAGCTTTGATTGAGGCAACTGCTTATGGTAAAAATATGATCATTGAGAATTTTGAAGCCTCGGGAATCAGGGTAGATCAGCTTTATGCCTGCGGTGGAATCAGTAAGAAAAATTCTCTGATGATGCAGATCTATGCGGATGTTACAAACCGGGAGGTGTTCATCGGCGCTTCGGAACAGACACCGGCTCTCGGTGCGGCAATGTTTGGCGCAGTAGCTGCGGGAAGTGGGAAGGGCGGCTACGATACGATATTGGAAGCCACAGTGCATATGGGTAAGGT